>CAIXGT010000168.1 GCA_903919105.1 uncultured Spartobacteria bacterium
CGGAGATTGTTCGCGCGAAGCGAGGAGCCGGTCTCCGTGATGTCAACGATCGCGTCAACCAGATCAGGGACCTTCACCTCGGTGGCACCCCAGGAGAATTCGAACTCCGCTTTCACCCCGTGGCTCTCGAAGTAACGGCGGGTGAGGCCGATTGCCTCGGTGGCAATACGCTTGCCCTCCAGATCCTTGACCGACTTGTAGGAAGAGTCCTCGGGAACCGCGATCACCCAGCGGGTGGGATTGGCCGTCGCCTTGCTGTAGGGAAGCTCTGCGAGCACCTCGACATCGGAGCCGTTCTCCTCGACCCAGTCGCGCCCGGTGATGCCGCAATCCAGAAATCCCCCCTCGACATAGCGGCTGATCTCCTGAGCGCGAAGCATGCGAAGACGCAGTTCCGGATCATCTACGAGCGGGCGGTAAGAACGGCTAGTTCCGGAGATGGAAAAGCCCGCCCGCTTGAAGAGCGAGAGTGTCGCTTCCATGAGGCTGCCCGAAGGAAGACCAAAAGTGAGAATAGGATCCGCCATAAAGATTGAGATTGGGGGAAAGACTATAGTCAATTCCAGCAGGTCTTGGGAAGCGTCGAATCAGATGGTATCATCCATAGCCTGTTTTATGCTGTCTCCATTTCCCCTCAGCGCACCGCAGACATTCCCGTGGCAATAAGCTTTACCTCTTTCATGAACAGCATGGCCTTTCTGGTCCGCAGGCGACTTTCCGGAAGTGCCAGGGTGTTTTTCATTCTCGCCTTCTCGGTGACGATGCTGATCCGTCTGTCCTATTGCGCGCAGGCACCCGTCGATTCCTCCGATCTCTACAGGCACTTGGGATTCACTTCCCATTTCTGGGAGAACCCGTCGGCTTTCTACTGGCTAAGGCCGTGGCAGTTTCCCCATGAGTTCTGGTCTCAGTTCTGGACTGAGGTCGGATACATGTACCCTCCGCTGGCCCTGCTCTTCTTTTCGGCGTTCGGGGGCCTGGGCGCGGGTCTGTTCTGGGTGAAGCTTGCTCTGACGCTGTTCGACCTCGGCTCTTCTTTCCTGATCGCCAGGGCCACCTCCTGGTGGGCGGGTCTGCTGGTCTTCTCGGCGCCGGTGACAGTCTGGTACACCTCCCATGAGGGACAGTATGAAAGCATGGTGACCTTCTTCGTCATCCTCGCGGTTCTCTCTGCCCGGAACGGAAAATGGTTTTGGGCAGGAGCCTCTTTTATGCTGGCACTCCAGACCAAGCAACTGGCGCTACTGATCGCCCCCTATCTCCTCTACGAGATTTTTCTCCGCCGACATCTCCAGCCACGCAAGGCAGTGATGGGATTCCTCGGGGGCTTCCTAGGGGCGTTCTTTCCTTTCATTCCCTTTTATGTCTGGAGGCATGATCTCTGGCTCCTCCCTCTGCAAAACCAGGACAATCTGTTCAATCCCTTCTATTGGCCCTTTTTCTGGAAGAAGGCCGCACTCGATCACTTCCAGGATGTCTCACGCCTTCGTATGGTCTGGAACGAGTTTGTCACCACGACACCCCTGATCATTCTCGGGTTCTTTCTCATGAGGGGTTCCTTTCTTGGCAGGATCCCGCAGGCCCTTCCGAGCATGGCCTTCTGGGTGATGATCAAGAGCATGGCCTGGGTGATGAACTGGTACATGATTCTGATTCCCGGACTTACCCTCGCTCTATGGCGCCACCGCAGGTGGATGGTGGTGCTCCTGATCTTCTACTGGCTGCAGTGCGGCCAGCAGGTAGCCAGTTGCATCGGCGATGATGATTTCGAAGAGGATGGCACGGTCACCCACTTCCAAGAGAGCATCTGGCACTGTAACTACAGGGCCGTAGAGTCAACCGACTGGATCAAGCAGACGTCGAATTAACCATATCAGATGAAACCCTCTGTTGTTCTCGGAAAATGAAGAGACCTACAAGGCGCAGAGTTTTTAGGCTGGAGATAACGAATCTTCAGGCAAGTCCACGCAAGCAGGAGTTGTAAGGCAGAAAGGTTTCACGATAGGAGTGCTTCTCGGAATTGGGATGAAGAATGGCGACCATGCGCTCTGATCCGAATGCTTTTGTCTTTTAACCTCTGCGTCTCTGCGCCTCTGCGCGAGATTTCCTCTCTCTCATTGAATGCGTCAGAGTAAACAAAAAGCGCTCTGGTCTTAGAGCTGGGATCGGGACCGATCAGGGCTGATCCCAAGCCTTGTCCCTGCTCTCCGAAGCGGCTTCCTCTGCCACTTCTTTGACTTCCTTTTCGGCTCCCAATTCGGACTCCCTTTGCGCTTTTCGACTCTGTCGAAAACGCATGATGGCCAGCACCCCAAGGTAGGAGATCACCGAGATGGGGACCGCAATCACAGTTCCTCCAATTACCAGGGGAAGGCCGATATCGACAAAATTGTCCCATTGAAAGATTTCGGAAAGCTTGAAGTCTCCCCGCGTGAGCTTTGGCGCGAAATGATGAGGGTGACTCAAGAGCCAGAAGCCGATCTGGAACTGCCACCGAAGGATCAGCGGCCAAATGGGAAGGAGCAGATCATGCACGGAAACCCCGATCACCGAGGCCACCACACTGCAGCGGGTAATCCAAGAGGCTCCCATCGCACTGAGGGTCTTGATTCCGAAGATGGGCAGGAAACCGAAGAAGACGCCGATGGCCGTTCCGCCGGCAACCGAATGGGGTGCATCCTTGGCATCCAGCAGTTCATGGAACTTTTGGACAATCTCTTGAATATAGCGCCAAAGGATCATCGCTGTGTTTCCAAGACCCAGCTTGTACTATCCCCGCTTCTTGGCGGGAGCGACCTTCTTGCCAAGGAGTCGCTCGGGATTGAGGGCCTGAAGTGCCGGTGGTACGAAGAGGCCGTCCTTGCGGATCAGCTTCTTATCGAACCAGACTTCGCCGCCGCCATAGTCCTTGCGCTGGATGCAGACCATGTCCCAGTGCACAGCGCT
Organism: uncultured Spartobacteria bacterium; assembly: GCA_903919105.1. The sequence goes on from CAIXGT010000168.1 coordinate 2,947, forward strand.
CTTGTTTCCATTCCCAGCCACCTCATAGGCCTGACCGGGGGTGAAGTGGAACGATCCGGCAATCTTCTCGTCGAAGAGGATATCGCGCATCGGGTGCAAGATATGCGGATTGAACCCTAGCGAGAACTCTCCGATGAAGCGGGCTCCGGCATCCGTGTCGAGGATCTCGTTCAGCGCCTTGGTATGGTTGGCAGTCGCCTTGATGATCTTCCCCTTTGAGAACTCGAGGCGCACATTGTCGAAGGCGATCCCGCGGTTCAGCGTCGGTGCATTGAAGGTGACATGACCCTCCACGGAATCCTTCACCGGACAGGAAAAGACCTCTCCGTCGGGGATGTTGTGCTCGCCGCCGCAGATGACCGAGCCGACCCCCTTGATGCTGAAGCGCAGATCGGTACCGGGACCCTTGATCTCGACACGGTCGGTCTTGTCCATGAGCGCCTTGAGAGCCTTCATGCCGGGGATCATCGCGGCATAATCCAGCGTGCAGACGCGGAAGAAAAATTCGGCGAAGGCTTCCGTACTCATCTGGGCCTGCTGAGCCATCGAAGGAGTCGGCCAACGAAGAACCACCCAGCGGGTCTTGTTGATCCGATAGTCGAGTGCGGGACGGAGCTTCGCGGAGAGCAGGGCCATCTGGGACTGCGGTACGTCAGCCATCTCAGAGATGTTCTGGGAACCGCGCACGGCGATGTAGGCATGCATCTTCTTGAGACGCGCGAGATCGATCGAGGCCATGGTTTCAGCCTGAGGACCAGTAACACCCAGTGCCAGCTCGCGGCTGATGCGCCCGGAATGCATCACCACATGAGGTTCAGCCTTGGCTGCGCGGGCGGCGCGGATCAAGGCGATCACGAAC
>CAIXGT010000169.1 GCA_903919105.1 uncultured Spartobacteria bacterium
GTTTGGATTTTGATGCTGTCGCGTCCCGAAGCCTCAGGACATTTGAGTCCGGCAGCCGCCGGCCCGACAGTTCATCGTGTTGTGTTTCCTTCACCCGTCGTGGCTTCGTACGCCGGGAGAAATTATTTTGTTTGAAAGGTTTGGGATTAGGGCTGTAAGGACTGCTTCCTAGGCGGCCGGGGCATCCGTTGGAGCAGCTTCCGCAGCTTCTGGAGTAGGGGCTGCTTCCACGGCGGGGACTTCTGCTGCAGCTTCGGCAACTGGAGCAGCGGGATCAGCGGGATCAGCGGGAGCCTCTACAGCAGCGACCACTGGGGTTTCTGGAGCTTCTGAAGCAGGGGCGGCTTCCACCACTTTGACAGGGGCAGCTGGAGCTTTCTCGGCCATGGCTGCAAGAACGCGAGCCAGACTGGCGCCCGGTTCGTTGAGCGTGCGCACCAGCTTGGTAGCTGGGCTGAGCAGAAGACCGAGGAGTTGGGCCTGAAGGACTTCCTTCGGAGGAAGGTCAGCCAGAGCGATCACCTGAGCGGTCTCAAGGATGGAGTTATCGAGGATAGCAACACGGATCGTTGGCTTCTCGAACTCTGCGGCAAAAGTCTTGAGGATCTTTGCGGAGGCGCAGATGTCCTTCTCTCCAACCACAAAAGCAGTCTGACCTACTAGATGGGCATCCAAATCAGGCATACCGGCGTCCTTAATGGAACGGCGGAGGAAGGTGTTCTTAATGACGGTCAGCGAGGCTCCGGCGCCACCGAGGCGGTTGCGGAGTTCTGCAAAGTGATTCACGTTCATCCCGCCGTATTCGACGACGATGAGGAAGGGAGAGTTGTTGAGGCGCAGCTTGACGTCCTCTACGATCGTGGGTTTCTCGGGGCGCATGGTAGTAGTCCTAGGTTCCTGGTTCCGTTGATGGGTTTAGTTCTTCAGGAAGGGGGTTGCATCCACAAGAATGCCAGGCAACATCGTGGCAGCGATTGTCAGAGACTCGACATAGGCACCCTTGGCGGTTGCCGGGCGAGACTTGATAACCGCCTCGATCACAGCGCGACCGTTGTCGAGAAGTTGTGACTCACTGAAGGAGAACTTGCCGACGGGAACGGCGATGTTGCCGTTCTTATCGAGCTTGAACTCGACGCGTCCAGCCTTCACCTCTTGGACAGCCTTGGCGGTGTCATCGCTGACCGTTCCGGTCTTGGGATTCGGCATCAAACCCCTGGGTCCTAGAACCTTACCAAGCTTGCGGACTTCGGTCATGGCTGCCGGGGTCGCGATGGCGACATCGAAATCGGAAAATCCGCCTTGGACTTTCTTGAGAAGATCATCAAAACCAACAAACTCGGCTCCTGCTTCCTGCGCTGCTGTAGCAGCTGCACCAGTTGCAAAGACAAGAACGCGAACATTCTTACCGCTACCATGAGGCAGTGGGCAGGTGCCACGGACCATCTGGTCGCTCTGCTTGGGGTCAACACCAAGTCGCATTGAGACGGTGACCGTCTGGTCGAACTTGGTGGGAGGCATCTTCTTGAGGACGGTCAAGGCGTCGCTCAAAGGATATTTGCGCCCCTGCTCAATGAGCTCATTGGCGGCGCGGTAACGTTTGCTGCGGGTGTTTTGCATGGTGTGTTGCAGTTCAAGCGGTCCGAAGACCTCCTGCGGTTGGTGTTTTGTTAAAATTATGCTTCGATTTCAATACCCATCTGGCGGGCGGTACCACAGAGGGTACGGAAGGCGGCTTCCTCACTGTTGGCATTCATGTCCTTCATCTTGATCTTCACGAGGTCCATGACCTGCTTCTTGGTGAGCTTGGCCACCTTGACCTTGTTCGGCTCCTTGGAGCCGGAAGCGATCCCCGCGGCTTTCTTTAGGAGCACTCCGGAGGGAGGCTGCTTGGTGATGAAAGTGAAGGATTTGTCCTTATAAACAGTGA
>CAIXGT010000170.1 GCA_903919105.1 uncultured Spartobacteria bacterium
GCTGATGGATAGCTCCAAGCTGCTCGCGACTGGATGGCGTCCGAAATACGATCTCGAGACCGGGTTAAGGCACGCCTACGCGGACTTTCTGGCGAACCAATCCTCCGGACATCTCCGGGAGCTTTAGTTCCCAGCTGCCGGCTTCCCTAGGCCCCGCTTGCCGATAGCCGATCTCCGAAACTACCCAGCCCAGTGGAACTCGACCGAGGCGTCGACTTCTGGAGACAGGCTCTGCTTCACCGGGCAGGCCTTCGCGGCATTCTCGAGCAAAGCGCGCTGTGGGTGATCTGAGGGTAGGGGAATAGTCATCACGGACTTGAGGTCGACGATGCGGCGGGGCAGATCGGAACTCATCTCCTTGCCAATAGTGACGATTGTACCCTTCAGATCGATTCCGTGCCTTTCTGCTGCAATTCCCATGACGGTCATCATGCAGTTGGCGACAGCCGTGGCGACCAGATCGGTGGGCGAGAAACTCTCACCCTTGCCGTGGTTGTCGAGTGGGGCATCGGTGATCAGCTTGACGCCCGAGGGGCCATGGGTGGCGGTGCAGCGGAGACCGCCGTCGTAGGTGGAAGTGATGGTTACCATTGCGATGACAAAATAGCAGAATTCCTAAGAGAAAAAGAGGAATTGAGGGGAAAATCGCACGACTTCCGGGTAAAGTCATTCCTGTTATGGAACTATTCCTGCTCTCACTCATCGTCGTTTTGCTGATCGCGGTGCTGGTGATTCAGCTAAGAAAGCCTGGTATTCCCACGTCTTCCTCCCAGGGCACAAGCCCAGAGGAGATCGTCGCCAAGCTGGAGCAGATTCGCGCCATGCATGATCAGCATGCGGCCGTCCTGAGCAAGGAACTCGACCTCACCCGTCAGGAAGCCGCCACCCATGCTCGTGACGGCCGCACGGAGACTGTGACAATGCTCAACCAGGGTAATGCCTCGCTTCTGAACGGACTTACCCTCCTCGGACAGTCTCAGAATGATCGCTTGCAGTCCTTCTCGGAGACCATCACGGCACTCACCAGTGCCAACGACACGAAGTTCGAGAGCATCCGCGCCACCATGGAGACCAAGCTCAAGGAGCTCCGTGATGACAATGCCCTCCGTCTTGAGGAGATGCGCCGTACCGTCGACGAGAAACTCCAGGGGACCCTGGAGAAGCGCCTCGGCGAATCCTTTAAGCAGGTCTCCGATCGCCTTGAGCAGGTCCACCGCGGCCTCGGCGAGATGCAGAACCTCGCCATTGGTGTCGGGGATCTCAAGAAAGTCCTTACCAACGTGAAGACACGCGGCGGTTGGGGCGAGGTTCAGCTGGGAGCATTGCTCGAGCAGATGCTCACGCCGGCCCAGTATGAAAAGAACGTGAAGACGAACCCCGCCTCAGGAGAGATCGTCGAGTACGCGATCAAGCTTCCGGGCAAGGGAGAGGATGATTCCGTCGTCTGGCTGCCCGTGGATGCCAAGTTCTTCATCGAGGACTTCAAGCGCCTCCACGAGGCCCAGGAGCGTGCCGATCTCGGTGCCATCGAGGAATCGACCAAGGCGCTGCGCGATGCCGTCCTCAAGTGCGCCAAGGACATCTCCTCCAAGTATCTCAATCCTCCTCACACCACCGACTTCGGTGTCATGTTCGTCCCGACTGAGGGACTCTTTGCCGAGATCATCCGCATTCCAGGAGTCATCGAGGATTTGCAGGGCAAGCACCGCGTTGTTCTGGCGGGCCCGACAACCTTCGCCGCCCTTTTGAATAGCCTCCAGATGGGCTTCAAGACACTCACGATCCAGAAGCAGTCGAGCGAAGTCTGGAAAACCCTCAGTGACGTGAAGTCCGAGTTTGCCAAGTTCGGGGATGCTCTGGATGGCGTGAAAAAGAAGCTTCAGGAAGCCACCAACAAGATCGAGACCGTCGGCACGCGTTCCCGGGCCATCGAGCGAAGCCTCCGCAATGTTGAGAGCCTGCCCGGTCAGCCAATGGCTCCATCCCTTGATATTGATGATCTGCTCAAGATCGAGGAATCCGAATCCGACGCCCGGGAAGAGAGGGAGTAGTGTTCCCCGTTTTTCAATAAGCTGATTCCTTAGGGATTCCAGCTTTGGAGGTTGGCCGCATCACCCGATGCTTTGGGTATGAAAGACTTTTTCGGTGCGAAAGGCAGCCAGCAGACAACCGATCCCGGAAGGCCGTGGCACAGGAAAGTA
>CAIXGT010000171.1 GCA_903919105.1 uncultured Spartobacteria bacterium
GACCGTCTTCTTCTCAAGGATCTTGTAATCCTCGAAGAAACGCTTCAGCACGGCAAGCCGGTGCGGCGGAAGATCATGCACATCTTTGCAGTTGTGGTATTCGGGGTCACCCACAGGAACAGCGATCACCTTGTGATCCAGTTCATCTTGGTCCTTCATAATCATGATGCCGATGGCGCGGGCCTTCACCAAGGTCAGGGGATACACAGGACCACCACCAAGGACGAGGATATCGAGCGGATCGCCGTCATCGGCCAGAGTCTGGGGGATGAAGCCATAATTCGCCGGGTAATAGACGGCTGAATAGAGAACACGATCCAGGCACAACATCCCGCTCTCCTTGTCCATTTCATACTTATTGGAGCTACCCATCGGGATCTCGATGATACACTGAACGATACCCTCGGGGGACTGATCTCCAGCAGACACATCGTGCCAAGGATTCGGTCCGGTCTGCTTGTAAGGTGCGGGTATTTTGGTCATAGGTATTTATTGATGGGGAAGGGTTGGATAATTACAGAAGCGAAGAAGGCTTTCCAAGTCTTCTTGGAGAAAATTGCAGGTCAATCCAGCCTCTTCTGCTCCTTCTGAACAATGAATGGGGTCGCGGATTGAGTGATTTTTTTGTCCGTCTGATGAGCCAGATCTCGGATCCAGAGGTTCAGGATATAGGTCAGGACAACCGCCACATAGAACTGGCCGATGATTGCTTGGGAGATAGCCAACGCCCGGGCCGGATGCGAGAACGGGACAATGTCCCCGTAACCAAGTGTCGTCTGGGTGACGAAGCTGAAATAATATAGCTCATTGAAAGTCTGTTTAAAGGGGGCAGCATTGAGCCCCTTCGCCAACTGGGTCTGAAGATCCTGAAGATGAAAAGCCGATGGATCTATTCTGGAAATCAAGGTGTAAAAGCAAGCGTAGATGGTCGCGATCCAGACATAGAGATTGCAGGCACCGATCACCTCGTCGAATCCGGCCCTCTTCGATCGGAGAATTTTGAGAACCCAGACTATGGCGCCGTAGACCATCATACAGAGCGCGCTCCCCTGCAGAGAAATCTCGATCGATTCACCCCAAGGTAGCGTGGCTATTCCCCAGAAATTGCGGATCGAGAGAACGCTCATCGGGATCAGAAAGCTGATCAGAGAAAGGGACGCGGTCCGTGTCCATCCGACGAAAGAGATCAACGCCATCCAGGCCACGGCAATCATCAGGAGCATCGTGAGAATCTCCGGCAGATAATAACCGAAACAGAGGAGGCTCAACAGAATCATCCCTCCAATGAGATGCCGGCGCTCCTCCCATTTTTTCTGATGCGGGGAGTTTAACATCATGGTTACCAGTCCCCGCCGCCGCCGCCCCCGCCACTGTCACCTCCGCCACCGGAAAATCCACCGCTATCTCCTCCGCCCCCGCCTTCACCCCGTCCCCCACCAAAACCACTTCCCATGCCTCCAAGGAAGAAGCCCGTAGCAGCAGCAGAACCGACACCCATTCCACCGCCAGATCTCGGTCCGACATCACGGCGGTTCCGGCCAGTAATAACTAGAACAAGCATCACCAGCAGGAAGAAACCGAGCGGGGAAAAGAGAAAATCCTTCAGCGTCGTGGGCTTTCCGTTGGCATGACTACTTCCCTTATACTCCCCCTTAGTTGCCTGCATCACCGCCGTGATTCCCGAGGCAAGACCGGCACCGAAGTTCCCGGCACGGAAAGCAGGTGCCATTGTCTCCCTTACGATTCTGGTGCACAGCACATCGGGCATCGCACCCTCCAAGCCATACCCGGTCTGGATCCAGGCCTTGTGGTTCTGGGTACAAATGATGATCAGTACTCCATTGGAGGTTTTTTTCTGACCAATATGCCAGGCCGAGTAAAACTGCTGCGCATATTCCTCAATGGATTGCCCATCGGCCAGCTTGGGGTAAACCACCGCCACGATCTGATTCGAGGTCTGCTTCTCGAATGCTGCGAGCCGCTGATTAAGCTGTGAAAGCAAGCCCGGTGCGATCACCCCGGCCTCATCCGTGACATACTGCGTCGGCACCGGAGGAAGCGCCTCAGCCGATACCTTCCCTAATCCGATCCCAAGCAGGAATAGCAGACCGAGGAGAAGGTTTCTCAGCATGAGGATCAAATTACTTTGCCGGTGTCGGAGCGGCACTAAAATCAAACCTCACAGCGGGTGGCGTTTCGGCACCTGCAGTAGCCTGGAAGTAGGGCTTCTGCTGGAAGCCAAGCATTCCGGCAAAGAGAACCGTCGGGAACGTGCGGATCTTAGTATTGTAGGCCTGCACGGCGCTGTTGAACCGGCCGCGTTCGACGGAGATGCGATTCTCCGTCCCCTCAAGCTGGGCCTGCAGGTCGCGGAAGTTGGCAGTCGCCTTCAGGTCAGGGTAATTCTCCGCCACCACAAGGAGGCGTGAGAGGGCGGAACCGAGCTGACCTTGGGCCTGTTGGAACTGGGCCAACTGCGCAGGATCGGTGGGTGCCTGATTCTGGTTGATCTGGACTTTACCGACAGAGGCACGCGCCTCGGTGACCTGAACAATCGTTGACTTCTCGAAGTTGGCAGCTCCCTGCACAGTCTGAACCAGATTCGGAATCAGGTCTGCCCTGCGCTGATAGACATTCTGAACCTGAGCCCACGAGGCATCGACAGCCTGCGAGTTGCCGACAAGGCCGTTGTATGTGCCGACGGCACCTAGAATCAGAAGGACGATGACACCGAGGATGATGAGGAGTGTTTTGTTCATGGGATGATTGGCTATGGGTGATAGGGAATTGGTTATGGGTTTTTGTGTGCTGAAATTACTCAGGTTTCAAGTTTCAGACTTCATGTTTTAAACTCTTGGCATATCGACGCCTGGTGCGGTCTGCTGCATCACGAGCACGCGGTTGATCGCGTTCACATAGGCACGAGCGGAGGCCTCGATCACATCGGTGGAGGCTCCCTTGCCGGTGATGAGTCGCCCATCTCCAAAATCGACTTTCAGTGTAACCTCACCAAGGGCGTCCTGGCCCTCGGTGACCGCCTCGACGAGATAGACGGCTAGGTGACCGGTCTTCTTCACGATGCGGTCGATCGCCTTCATGGCCGCATCGACAGCACCATTACCGGGGCTCGCTTCCTCAAGAGTCCCCCCGTTATGGCGCAGCTTGACGGTAGCTGTGGGAACAGTGCTTCCACCGCAGACAACATAGAGAGATTCGAGCGCATAGGCACCCGTCTCTCCGGCAACGGCATCTCCCGCAAGAGCGACCAGATCATCGTCGTAGACAAATTTCTTCTTGTCCCCAAGCTCCTTGAAGCGCGTGAAGATCGGAACGATCTCGGCCTCCGTGAGAGTCAAGCCCAGTTGCTCAAGACGGGCCACCATGGCATGGCGACCGCTGTGCTTCGTGAGAGGTAGATCAGTGCCACCCCAACCGACATCGCGCGGATCCATGATCTCATAGGTTTCACGCATCTTCAGGATGCCGTCTTGGTGGATTCCTGATCCATGGGCGAAGGCATTCTCGCCTATGATCGCCTTGCTGCGGGCCACTTGAAGTCCGCTCAGGCGGCTGATCAGACGGGAAGTCTTGAGGATCTCCTTGGTGGCTATCCCCGTGAAGAGTCCGTCATAGACATCGGGGCGCGTCTTGATGGCCATGACCACTTCCTCGAGGGCAGCATTGCCGGCACGCTCGCCGATGCCATTGAAGGTTCCCTCGACTTGGCGGGCTCCGGCTTGGACCGCTGCCAGAGAGTTAGCCACCGCCATGCCAAGATCGTCGTGGCAATGGACACTGATGACCGCTTTCTCAATGTCGCGAACATGCTTGCGCAAATAGGTGATCAGATCGGCGTATTGGCCCGGCATAGCGTAGCCGACCGTGTCGGGAATGTTCACCGTGGTGGCTCCAGCCTCGATGGCAGCCTGAACGACCTCAGCCAGGAATTCCGGCTCGGTCCTAGAGGCATCCTCGGGCGAGAACTCCACATCAGAGACCATCGATTTGGCCTGACTCACTCCCTCGACGGCTAGTCGGATGATTTCCTCATTGGCCTTCTTGAGCTTGTGCTCGCGGTGGATCTTGGAGGTGGCTAGGAAGACATGGATGCGGGCACGGTCACCCGCTGGAAGCAGGGCACGTCCTGCGGCATCGATATCCTTGGGAACACAGCGTGCAAGCCCGGCGATCACCGGTCCCTCGATCTCGCCGGCAATAATCTTCACGGCCTCGAAGTCTCCGTCGCTGATCACGGGGAATCCCGCCTCGATGATGTCGACCTTCAGGCGCGCAAGTTGGCGGGCGATCTCCAGCTTCTCGCGCAGGTTCATGGAGGCGCCAGGGCACTGCTCGCCGTCGCGGAGTGTCGTGTCGAAAATCAGGACTCGATCGTTGTTCATGTGAAAGGGATCCGGAACGACCGGATCATGGGCCGCTCCGGAAAAATTAGAGGGCAAGAAGCAGCAGAGCGCCAGCGCGGACTGCGCAAGGGATGGGATGAGCCCTATTCATTGGGCTAATGTTGCCACACTGCAGCTACCTTTGCAAATCGTTGCTGATCATTTGGCAAGAGGGATGTCGGGCATCCATTGAAGCCAATCCTTCTTGGGAGAGTTAAAGAGAGAATAGACATGGCCGGGTTTCACCGGATCCCCCATAGCCACCCCCTCGGGAGTTGCAAAATCGATGCATGTCAGCGCGCTCGACTCGAGTGCCGGCGCACGCACATTAAGAGAAATCAGACCACCAGAAATATTCACTCCGCTGGAATCCCAGAATCGGCTGTTCTCATGGAGCAAGGGAGCATACTGATTGTCGATCGTGAGCGTCAGGCTGATATTCTGACCATCCGAGGAGAGCGCTTTTTTGATGACTCTTCCCACGGTGATCCCCCTGTAGTGGACTTCCGAACCGACGCCGATCTTCGTGGAGGGAGAGTTCAAAACAACCCTGAATCCGGGATCTCCCGGCTGGATGAGGGCTGCCTGCTCCTGTGAAATACCTTTGAAACGTTCCATGGCGGGCCCGTTTGCTCCCGGGATGCAATCGATATAGATGCCGCTCACCAGAGTTTCTAGGCCGGAAACTTTCTGAAGCGAAATAACGGGCCGAGTCACGGAGAAGACCGATCCTCTACTCCTGAGGTTTTCGTATCCCGGCACCAACCTTGCAGTCACGATGGCCTTTCCAGCGGCGGCTTCCACCTTATCCACAATTCCAACGGGCACTCCCAAGTAGCGCAACTGAGTTTCACCGGGCAGAATTCCTTGGGCGTTGTTAAATTCCAAAATGATCGGCGCGGAGTTGGCGCGTGCCACAATTGCATTGGAATAAAGCTGGAACTCAGCTCCAGTGCTGACCTGATCCCCCATATCTCCGAAAAAGTCAAAATTGATGGCGCCGAAGAGCAATGTCTTTAGTCCTGAAAAATCGATTTTTAAAACGCCAGATCCTATTTTTACATCTGTAGGCGACATGACCCAGAACCTCGCGTTGACCCTCAAAAGATCCTCATACTGATCGTCGATCAGGACATCAAGATAGGGGATCTTGTGATCATCCAGTCCCTTCGCTTTGACGACGCCGACATTAACCCCCCTGAAGTACACCAGCGAACTCGCCTCGAGATACGGCGCTATAGCGCCTCTTAGCCTGATCAGATCGTGTTCCTTGTTGGGAGAAACAACAGGGGCGTTTTCGGATCCTTCGAACCGATTAGAAAAGCGTCCTTCACCCATCGATGCCTGAATAGAGTTTCCGTTGATCAGGGAGTCGATACCCGAAGCTCCGCTTAGGCTGATCACAGGCTGATCGATCCAGAACGTCGATCCCTCGCGGGCAATTCCCTCGGCGGACTTTTTCAAACGAACATGGACCTCAACCTTTTCAAGTTTTGGATCGAGATCCACCCCGTCAACCTCACC
>CAIXGT010000172.1 GCA_903919105.1 uncultured Spartobacteria bacterium
CCACAACCTCATCGGGGTTGACACCCTTGTGGGGCTCTTTGCCGATCATATTGCGGGCAGTCTCAACGACCTTGGGCATGCGCGTCATGCCGCCCACAAGAACGAGCTCGTTCACGTCGCCCTTCTTCCACTTGGCATCGGCCAAGCAATCCTCGACGGGCTTGATGGTGCGCTGGAAGAGGTCGTCCGTGAGCTGCTCGAGCTTCGCACGAGTGAGCTTCTTCTGGATGTGCTTCGGTCCGCTGGCGTCAGCGGTGACGAAGGGGAGATTGATCTCGTACTCCTGGGTGGAGGAGAGGGCGATCTTGGCTTTCTCAGCCTCTTCCTTGATACGCTGGACGGCGTCAGGCTGCTTGGTGAGGTCGATGCCAGACTCTTTCTTAAATTCCTCGATGATCCAGTCCATGATGCGGTGATCCCAGTCGTCGCCACCCAGGTGGGTGTCGCCGTTGGTGCCGCGAACCTCGAAGACGCCGTCTCCAAGCTCCAAGCAGGAGATATCGAAGGTACCGCCTCCAAGATCGTACACGGCGATTTTCTCGTCAGCCTTCTTCTCGAGGCCGTAGGCCAGAGAGGCGGAGGTCGGCTCATTGATGATGCGCATGACCTCAAGACCGGCGATCTTGCCTGCGTCCTTGGTAGCGTTGCGCTGGGAGTCATTGAAATAAGCAGGAACCGTGATGACCGCTTGGGTGATCTTCTCACCGAGCTTGGCCTCGGCGTCGCTCTTGAGCTTGGCAAGGATCATGGCCGAGATCTCCGGAGGGGAGAAAGCCTTGGGCTTGCCGTCAATCTCAACCTGGATGTGGGCATCACCGTTGGCGGCCTTCACCAGCTTGTAGGGGACGCGATCCTGCTCGCCGCGGCACTCGTCGTACTTGCGGCCCATGAAACGCTTCACGGAGAAGATGGTATTCTGTGGGTTGGTGATGGCCTGACGCTTGGCGGCCTGGCCGACAAGACGCTCGCCACTCTTACTGAAAGCAACAACCGAGGGGGTCGTGCGGGCGCCTTCTGAGTTTTCCAGAACAACTGGCTCCCCACCTTCCATAACGGACATGCAGGAGTTGGTTGTTCCCAAATCGATTCCTAGGATTTTAGACATAGCATCTTTAACTAAGCAAAGGGCGTGCCTAAAGCATGGATATTACACATCTTACTCTAGGAGAGAGAGATGCGACTTCTAACGCCCTTATCAGGCAAACTTAATAAGGGTCACTATGTCTCAATCATGAGCCATCAGCGAGTTTTCTGAGACTCTCTGTCTCTCCAAGGAATTTGGCTGCTGCCAGCTTGAAGAGAGGGGTGAATTCCTCCGGAGTTCGCTCCAACCAGCGGCTTATCTGCTCCACGGGGAAAAACGCACCGGTCTCCACCTCACCCGGCGCAAAGCGGAAGGGACCATCACAGCATCCTACCAGGAACTCCACGAACTCATTGCCAGTCTCCTCGGTGGCGCCGGTTTTCCAGAACTTGACCAGAGAACAATCCGCTCCGATCTCCTCTCTCATCTCCCGATGTCCCGCCCCCTCATAGGTCTCGCCGGTATCGACATGGCCAGCCGCGCTGGAGCACCAGAGATCGGGATGATTGATCTTCCAGGGGGAGCGTTTTTGCAGAAAAAGCTCTCCCTGAGTATTAAAGATCCAAAGGTGAACGGCTCTGTGCGTGAGGTTATTCACATGAACGTCGCTACGGAGTCGTGATTCTAAAATCCGATCCTCTGAGTCCACCACATCGCAGACTTCTCCGGGGTGATCGTGGCCCGGATGAGTAAGTAAAAGCGCAAGCTCGGCCCAGTCATCGACAGAAAGATCCTCGGCTCTGGCGGTGAGTGGATGCCCCTTGGAGGAGGCCCATTCCTCCCAGAGTCCCTTGGTCAGATCCAGCAGGGATCGGAGTTGTTTTCGGCGTGAGGAAAAACCCTTCCGGACAAGTGCGGAAAAGACCTCCGGATCGCAGTTCGGTAGTCGGGAAACCTCACGGGGATTCACCGAAATAACCGCTGACTCAACGCCCGGTCGCGGCCAGAAAACATCGGGAGGTACGATACGGAGTTTCCTCACAGACCAGCGCCTGCCCAACTGCACAGTGAGTGCTGCGTAATCCTTGTGCCCCGGGGTCGCCGCCAAACGATCAGCCACTTCTCTCTGCACCATCAGAACAAGTCTGGAAGCGGGTGAAGCGGCCTCTGTGAAACGAGCGATGATCGCTGTCGAAGCGCTGTAAGGAAGATTCCCCACCATCTTCACGGGGCCGTAACCGAAGAGAGAGAGGAGGTCTGTTTTCGCCCCGTCACCCTGTCGGATCTCAAGTCGACCGGAGGCGATCTCGGAGGCATACCGCTCGGACAATTCCGCCGCCAGACGATGGTCTCTTTCGATAAGAGTGATACGCCGTGCAGGAGATGCCAGAATGTGCACAGTGAGCGCTCCCATGCCCGGACCAACCTCCACGAGATGATCCCCTTCGGAGGGTTCGAGATCGGCGACGATCGCGCGGGCCAAATTCGTATCGAGCAGGAAATTCTGACCGAGCATCTTGCTCGGACGCACCCCTATCTCGTCGAGACGGGCGCGGAGTTCTGATTTGGACATGGAAGCATTCATAACTCCTTGCCCCCTCCTGTGCCAGCCGTGATCTGGAACATCTTTTTCGCCATTGTTCGCAAGTTATTCACATTCAACTTCACGGCAACCGCCAAACGGAAACTTAATATGGAACTCAGGAACTGAATAGATAGGAAAAGCCAGTAGGATCCAAACAAGATGAATTATGAGATCCTGTAGAGAACACTCGGTCCTCATTTTTCATTTTTCATTTTTCCTGAGTTCCTGAGTTCCATATTATTCATCGGATTCGCTTTATTTCTGATGTCTTGAGAAGTTTCGTCGGCTCCTCCACTCTCCTTGCCTCATGAAGAAGTCCGGATGTCTACCACTGCTCCTGATCGTACTGCTTGGTTTCAGTCTGTTCGCGAATCTCATGCTGCTGATCTCGCTGGGTTCTCGCGGCGCGGGGCCGGCAAAAGCCATGACCGAAAAGAAATTTGCGGAGACGACGCTTGTTCAGGGACATGACAGCTCCGATAAGATCGCCGTGATCCGGCTGGATGGACTCATCTCCTACAGACATGTGGTCTCATCCACCGGCGACTCGATGGTCGATGATCTGAAGGAGGCCTTTCAGCAGGCTGCCAATGATCCCAAAGTGAAGGCCGTTGTCATTTCCGTTGATTCTCCCGGTGGCGAGGTCACGGCGGGAGACACCATCCACCACGCTCTCGGCAAGCTGAGCTCCAAGAAGCCGGTCGTGATCTTCATGAACTCGATCGGAACCTCGGCGGCCTACTACATCGCCTGCGCGGGATCGTGGATCATGTGCAGCGAAACGACCTTTACTGGGAGCATCGGCGTGATCATCTCTACGCTGAACTACAAAGAGCTCTTCGGAAAGATCGGGCTCCAGTCGGTGATCTTCAAGAGCGGCCAGTTCAAGGATGCTCTCAACGGCGCGCGCGATCTGACCGCAGAGGAGAAGAGCTATTTCCAGGGACTTGTGATGCAGACCTATGACCGCTTTCTCAACATCGTCGCCGACTCGCGCCATCTCGACGCTGCCACACTGCGTGATGGCATTGCCGATGGTCGGGTCCTGAGCGGCAAAGATGCGTATGCCGCGAAACTCGTCGATCAGCTCGGCTACATCGAGGAGGCCTATGCGAAAGCCCGAACTCTCGGCAACGTTCCCGGGGCAGAAGTCGTGCGCTATGAGAAGAAACGAGGACTAGCCCAGTTCCTACGCTTGTTCGAGGACTCGGAAAAAAGCGACATCCACCTCGACCTGAATGTCGGTCCGGCCGCAGGCATGAAGCTCGAAAGTGGACGCCTTTACCTGCTCCCCTCCTTCTACGCGTTCTGATGCAAGCCTATACACCCTCTGGGATCCTGCTTCCGCTGATTGGGTTTCTTGTCCTACTCGCATTCTACGGATGGCTGGCCTATCGCAGTTCCGCCCATGCCCGGTTGACCACCAAGCCCTTCGGCCTGCCAGACGTTCTCTGTGCCTCTATTCTAGGGATCTGGATGATCTCCGTAATCTGGCAGTCCTTCGGGTCTGATCAGGGCATCTCTCTTCGTGCCATTGTCGCCAATTCGATCGTCTACGCCTCGTTGATCCTGGGAATTTTCGGGGTGATCGGATTCCAGGGGAAGTCGGCGATCGAGACCTTCGGCCTGGAACCCTCGCACTTTCCAAAGGCTTCCTGCACGGGCCTTCTCTGGCTCCTGATCACCTATCCCTTGATCCTCGCGGCTCAGGGACTGGTCCAGAAGATCTTCGGAAGCGCGGACGACTCTCAGATGATTGTGAAATACTTCCTGGAGCATCCCGATCTCAAGCATCGCGCCGCAGTCATCTTCATGGCTGTCATTATGGCTCCCGTGGCAGAGGAGGTGATCTTCCGGGGATACTTCTACGGGGTGATCAGAAGTTACGGTGGGCGCCTGCCCGCCCTGCTTACTTCCTCGCTACTCTTCGCCGCCATTCATGTCCACCTCCCCTCCCTCCTAGGCCTTGGAATTCTGGCGATTATCCTCTGCTTGGTCTACGAGCGAACCGGATCGCTCTGGGCATCGATCACGATGCATGCCGCATTCAATGCCTCGACCATTGTGGTCCTGATTCTTTGGCCGGACGCTATTTCCTGATGAAACAAAAGCTCCGATCCGAGGAGGAGTTACTGAGGGGCATCAGTCGTGAGCTACCCTCTCCGGGGCCCGAGGTGCTGGCTGGCATCGGGGATGACTGCGCTGTGATCCATCCCTCGCATCAAAGAGGCTACCTGGAGCTGCTTAAGACAGACGCGCTCGTGGAGGGAGTGCATTTTGTCGAAGGCACGCCCTGGGACAAAGTCGGATGGAAGGCTCTCTGCCGTCCCATCAGCGACATCGCGGCTATGGGGGGATCTCCTCTTCATGCTTTGATCACGGTGGCTGCTCCCCCTCACTGGGGTTCCACAGAATGGCGCTTGCTCTATCGAGGGATCGGGAAGGCCTCCAGGGAGTTCGGCGTCTCCGTGGTGGGAGGAGAGACGGCCAGATCGCCGGGCCCCCTCTTTCTCTCGGTCACGCTGACCGGGAGCGTGCTGAAAAAAAATCTGAAGCTTCGCTCCGGAGCGAGACCCGGCGATTTGATCTGTGTCACTGGAAAACTGGGGGGATCCTTCGAGAGTGGCCGCCACCTCAACTTTCAACCCCGGGTGGCTGAGGGTCGCTGGCTCGGTGGGGAAAAGGGAGTTACAGCGATGATGGATCTGAGCGACGGCCTCGGAAGCGATCTCCCGAAGCTGGCAAATTCAAGCGGATGCTCATTCAGAATCGCGGCGGACGGACTACCGCTGAACCGGGGATGCACCTTCCATGAATGTGTTTCCGGTGGGGAGGACTACGAGTTACTCCTAACCGTAACGGCCAAAAGCTGGCCTAGCATTCAACAACGCTGGACCGTCGCCTCTGCGGGAGTACTTCTTACCCCGATCGGTGTCGTCTTGCCTCCGGGCGAGAAGTCGTCTCTTCTTCCAACGGGATTCGATCACATGAATCCCATCACTTGCTGAAGCCATGCTCAAACTGGTCTATCTGACACCCGGCACCTCACCCACTTCTCTTGAGCTTCAAGGACGTGGTGAAGCAGCCAAGCCAAGCATCACCCTCTGCACCTACGATGTGGATTCTGTGGAGGAATGCGTCTGCGCCGACGTGGCCGATGCGATCCTCCGACTCGATCCTAAAAAAAACAATTGGATCGATATCAACGGGCTTGGAGATGTCGAATCCGTGAAGGCGCTGGGAGCCCATTTCGAACTCGGTCCACTAGTCGTTGAGGATATCCTCACCTCGCAGCGTCCGAAGATGGAGAGTCTGGATAATGGTATTTTTCTGATCACCTCCATGGCCTATTCCCCCAAGGATCAAGAAGGGGTGGTCGAGGTGGAGCAACTGAGTCTCTTCTTCACCAAAAATACCATCATCACCTTCCAACAGAGCGACAAAAGGGACTCCTTTCACGAAGTGCGCAGGCGCCTTCGTCTGCCGGAATCACTGGTGCGGAAGCATGGTGCAGACTTTCTCACCTACGCCTTGCTCGATACAGTGATCGACCATTACTTCCCTGTGCTTGAAATGATCGGCGACGAGACAGGGGTGATCGAAGAGGCCCTGGTGGAACGGCCAAGCCGGGAGATCCTGAAGGATCTCTTCTACTACAAGAGAGTTCTTCTCGAGATGAGACGGGGTGCCTGGCCTCAGAGAGAGGTCTTCAGTCACCTGATGCATGATGACGATGGACTGGTAACCGAAACGACCCGGGTGTTTCTGCGAGACTGCTACGAACACATCACACAGATCATCGACATTATCGAAAACTATCGCGATCTCACCTCCGGACTCATGGATGTCTATCATTCCAGCCTGAGTTACCGGACCAATGAAATCATGCGGGTGCTGACACTTTTTGCCACAATCTTCATGCCCCTGACCTTTCTGGTCGGAGTCTATGGGATGAATTTCCATGACAGTCCCTACAACATGCCTGAACTCGAGTGGCGCTATGGGTATCCCGCCTGCTGGCTCGTGATGATCTCGATCTCTGTGTCGATGTTCCTCTATTTCCGCAGCAAGAAGTGGCTTTGAGTCGACCTCCTCGTTCCAAATCATCCATGAAACGCCCGATCCTCATCCTTACCTCCGCCTTCGGTGAGGGTCACAATGCAGCCGCTAGGAATCTGGCAATCGCCCTGCGCGCTCTTGATCCCGAACGGGAGGTCGAAGTGAGGGATCTCTTCGCCGAGGCCTACGGTCCGCTCTACACACTAGCCCAGAAGGGATACTTTTTCTTCATCAATCACTTCCCGGGACTCTGGGGCGGCTTCTACAAGTTTCTAGACAAGGACAAGGCAGCACCGGGTAGGGTCTCTGTTTACAAGCGAGGTGCCCGCCTACTTAGCAAGAAGATCTCCGAAATGAACCCAGCGGTCATCGCCTCGACCTACCCCGGATACAACCACCTGCTCGATCATCTGTACGGCAAGGTGAACCGTCCCTTCCGCACCGTCACTGAGGTCACAGACTCGATCTCCATCAACTCGCTCTGGTACAGCGGGCACTCGGATCTCTTTCTTGTTCCAAATGAGGTTACCGCCCAGGTCATGGAAGAAGCGGGTGTTTCCCGTGAGATCCTGCGGGTGACGGGATTCCCCGTACCTGCACTCTTCGAAACCCTTCGTGGGGAGAGAGTGGCACCCGGGCCTTCGAGAACTCCCAAGGTCCTCTTCCTTGTAAATCCTGGCCAGAAGAATGCAGCGAAAATCCTACAGCATCTCGGCGAGGTAGAGGGGATCGAACTTTCCGCGGCCTGTGGTCGGGATGAGGAACTACGAACAGCACTACAGAAGATTGCCTCAACGTTCGATCGCCCGATCAAGATCGAGGGATGGATGGAGAACCTGCCAGAGAGGATGGCCTCGAGCCATCTCGTCGTGGCCAAGGCAGGGGGCGCCACGGTCCAGGAATGC
>CAIXGT010000173.1 GCA_903919105.1 uncultured Spartobacteria bacterium
AATTGCTGGGGGCTTTTTGTCTTGGGTGCAGGAATCTAACAGCCTTTAACCTAAAGCGCTATAGCCTTGGATTAACGATTCAAGGGCCCGCCCGACGATGGAAGGGCGGGCATGCCCGGAACGCTCGGTGCTGGCTCGTTCAGCCATGGCTTGTCCTGAGCGCCCATTTGCAGCGAGTTCATCAGGACATAGAGGAGTTGTTCGAGCTGCGTCGCATCGCAGCGGTAGATGTCTTTCGCTCCAGCGGGTGGTTGCCAGGTGGAAGCCGGGAATCCAGGGGAATAAAAGAGCTCTTCGATGAGAAAGGACATGGCGAAATCGCTTCGCCGGATGTCGATCCTCTTCGGAGTGTACGCGGAGCAAATCCAGAGCTTTGCTGAGAAATCCTCCGCATTGGCACCCTTTGCCACTTCGGGGATCAGGCCGCCCGAGATGACACGGCAGGAACTGCCGCCGACATCGGCAACTTCCTGGGATTGGTCGAGTTGAAAGAGCGCGGGAAGCAGAACTGCCTGCTGGGCTGTGAAGGGAAGCTGAAGAGGGGCGTTGTTTTTCTGCTGGAGATGGGGCTTCTGCTTGAACTGACTCAGCAGGAACTGGATTTTAGCACCGGGCACAGCCCAGACCTGGTTGCCGTCACGACAGACAGTTAATGTCTCCCCCATCACCGGGGCCTCGACACGGATCCTGCCGGGATACTGGATCTTGGCACTGAAGGTCGCCCCCTTGATCATCTGAGGCAGACGGCCAGCTACCTGATCAACGGTAGCTCTCAGCGTCAGGGCGCGATTGCCTGACTCCTTTCCTCCCAGCATAACGGACGCTATGGGGGTGATCATCTTGGAGAGGATGTCGTAGCGGTTCTCCGAGGGAGCTGGTGCTGACGATGAGGGTACTGAAGATGACGATGCCGCCGGTGCTATTGTATTGGGCGAAGGCGCCATTCCCGCATTGCCGGGAGCTGCTTGTGGATTCGCTTGAGGATCCGCATGAGAATCCGCTTTTGGATCTGCGGCGCGAAGTGAAACTGAGAGACATGAAAGAGCCAGCAGCTGAGCTAGAAAAGTGGCTTGTAAGGCTGGTCGGAGCATACCCTCTTGATAACCGGCTCCAGACCTCATGGCAAAGCTGCATTCGAGAGTAGCAGGCCAAACGCCGACTTCACCCTTGTTCTGCCGGGGAGTACGAGGATGATGGCAAGGTGTCCAGCAAGCTAAATATTGAAGAAGTCATCACACGACTCGGGCTGAAACCTCATCCCGAGGGCGGGTATTATGCCGAGACTTTCCGTTCCTTGGAGAGTGTTAAGCTCTCCGATGGACGGCAGCGCTCTGCCAGCACGGCCATCTATTTTCTGCTCCCGGAGGGCGCTTTTTCAGCCCTTCACCGCGTGGCGGCTGACGAGTGCTGGCACCACTATGGAGGAGTACCGCTCGAGTTGGTGATGATCTCCCCGGAAGGCGGGCTGGAGAGGGTTATCCTTGGCCCTGAACTCACAGCCGGACAGCGCCCCCAGCATGTCGTGCCGTCTGGATGGTGGCAGGCGGCCTGGCCTCTTGACGGCGGCTCCGCATTGGCCGGATGCACGGTGGCTCCGGGATTTGACTTCGCGGATTTCGAGATGCCTTCCCGTCCGGTTCTGCTGGAGCTCTTTCCAAGGCACGCGGCCGTGATTCTGGAGTTTACCTATCCCTAGGAAACCGTGATTCTTTGAACCATGCCTTTATTGCTCGGTAGCGGAATCGTCTATGCCTTCCTCGAGTCCACACCCGAGGGAAAGGCGGTCTTGCTTGTGCTCTTTGTGGGCTCCATTTTCAGCTGGTCGGTGATGATCACCAAGATCCGAGTCTTGGGCTTTGCCAAGAAGCAATCCGAGCGTTTCATGGCACTCTTTCGCCGTGACCGCGAGCCGCTGAATATCTTTGAGACTGGGTTGGAATTCGAGGGATCTCCCCTCTTTGAGATCTATCAGGCCGGCTGCGAGGAGCTCTGCTTCCAGGTGCTCGGTTCGACAGAGGTGGACGAGACATTCAAATCGCGTCTGAAATATGCGGAGCGTATCACTCCTGCCCAGATGCGCTCAGTTCAGGCCGCCATGGAACGTGCCGTGGGGGAGTCATCGCTGAAGCTTGAATCCCAGATGATCATTCTCTCGACAGCGGTCAGCGGCGCACCCTTTGTCGGTCTGCTCGGAACGGTCTGGGGAGTTATGGATGCCTTCGGTGGGATTGCCGCATCGGGAAGTGCCAGCCTTGCGGCCATGGCGCCCGGCGTCTCAGGAGCCCTTATTACGACGGTGACGGGACTGCTTGTCGCGATCCCGGCCATGTTCGGATACAACTTTTTAGTAACCAGCGTCCGCGGAATGATCGTCTCCTGCGACAACTTCGCTGCCGAACTCTCCAGCGAGATCGAGCATCGCTACGTTACCCACGGGAGCCGCAACGGCTAGTAATTCGATGCATAAATTTTATGCGTAGATTCTCGGACCGCAACGCACTGCACACACTCAGTGAGCTGAATGTGACTCCGCTGCTCGACTTGGCGTTCGTGCTGCTGATCATCTTCATGATCACGACGCCGCTCATGGAGAACAGCATGGATCTGATCGTTCCCAGTAGCTCGACCGCGAAGGCCGAGGTGAACCCCTCGCAGGTTCAGACTCTCTCCGTGGATCGTAATGATCTTATCAAACTGAACGAACGGGTAATTTCTCCCACTGATCTTGAGAGCCGTCTGGCTTCGCTAAAGCGCGAACAGCCGAATCTTGCGGTCGTCGTGCGGCCTGACAAGGACCTTCCCGTCCAGAATTTTGTCCGTGTCATGGACCTCCTTCACAAGGCCGGCATTTCAAAAGTCGGCGTGATGACCCGACCTGATAATCAGGGTGCCACACCTCATCCGTAAGCAACGATGAGCCGGCAAGAACCCCGCTTCCGCAGGGCGCTTATCATCGTCGGCCTGATCCATGTCATCCTGATCGGCGGACTGGTTTGGTTCTTCAACAGGCCGATCAAGAAACCCTCCGGTCAGCTCACTTGGATGGAGACAGGCTCTTTTTCTGCTCCTCAGGAAACTACCGCTGTGCCTGTCATCAAGTCTCCATTGGAAAAACAAGAAAAAATAGAGGAGCCAGAGCAGCCCCGCGTGACGAAATCGCACCCCACGCCCATTCCTCTTCAGGAGAACGAAAAAGAGCCCCCCCAGACCCCCGAGCCTCCTTCCGAGATTTCCTTGGCAAAGCCGACCCCTACTCCCACTCCAACGCCCACGCCCATAGCGACCCCCGTTCCTACGGCTACACCTACACCCAAACCTACGCCAAAACCTACACCGAAGCCCACGCCGACTCCCGCGCCGGAGGAGACTCCAAAGCCGACTCCCGAGCCGGAGGAAAAACCTACGCCCAAGCCATCTCCTAAACCTTCTCCCAAGCCGACACCGAAGACTTCCCCTCATCAAACCCCCGCCAAGCCTAAGCACACACCTTCGCCTGAACCAAAACCTGAATCAAAAGCCAAGCCAACGCCGAAGCCCTCTCCAAAAGTAGAGAAAGCTGAGAAATCAGAGAAGTTGGAGAATGTTGACGAGGATCACCCGGCCAAAAAGGCCTCCTCCCAAAGTGCTGAGAAATCCTCTGAAGGCTCGAAGAAGAGCTCTAGCGATACGAAGAAATCCTCTGCGGCAAAGGGTGAAGGTGCCGGCAACTCCGATGCCAAGACGGCCTTTCTTGCCTCCAAGGGTGGGGGAAGCGGCGCGGGTGGATCGGGTGGTAATGGTGCCGATCCGGGAACCATCGACGCCTACCATGGCCTAATTCATGACCGATTCTACAGCCAGTGGGAGCAGCCAACCTCCATACCCAATGAGCACCGCCACGACTTTGCAACCATCTTGAAAATCACCATCCAGCGTGACGGCACGATCAGCGACTTCTCGCTCTCGAAACCGAGCGGTAACCCCGTCATGGATCAGTCAGTGCTAGAAGCCGCGCGCAAGGTCATCAAGATCGCCCCGGTTCCGGAAAAAATGGGCGCCTCCGCGGGCTATACTATCAACATCAACTTCGAGTTGGAATAACGGCTGGCGCTTTTCGCGTAGGAGTGCGTTTCCGCTCTCCATTTTAAAGTCGGTTTTCTCCCGGTGTGATTTCGTTCAGTGACGGCGTGTCGTGGAACGGCGTCGGGAAGGGGTCGCCAGCATGCCTCCCATGATGCTCCCCATCACACCCCGGTCGATGGTGCGTCCCATCTGGGTTCCCATGGCCCGCAGGACGCTGGTGCCGATGCTTGTCGCGGCTTTCATCAATTCGGAAGGTTTCTCCTCGGAGGTCTTGGAGACGTCGGGAGTGGTCACCGCAGCCCTGGTCTGCAGGAGCTCATAGGCCGACTCGCGATCCAAGGTCGCCTCATAATGACCGTAAAGATCGCATGACTTGATTGCCGCGGTGCGTTCCTCCGAAGTCAACGG
>CAIXGT010000174.1 GCA_903919105.1 uncultured Spartobacteria bacterium
GACAAGCTTATCGCCGAGGAGACAGGGCTTCCGGTCCACGTTGCCGAAGATCCGCTTAGCGCCGTGGCCGAAGGAACCGGCAAGGCCCTTCAGGAAATCGAGTTCCTGCGGGCCGTCGCCGCAGTCGATCGTCCCAGGGCCTGAAGCCGTTTCCGGGATGGCGGAGTAATCCCCGCCCGGATCTCTTCCACTCCCTTTCCGGGGCCACGATCAGGAAATCAACAGCAGGAACACTATCGGGATGAAAAAAATCCAGATCGCCTCCCTTTTCGTTTTCGCCGTGCTGGCGATCGCTGTCTGCCTGCTCGAATCGGGCACGCTGACATGGCTCCAGTCCGGACTGCTTGGAGTTATCTCGCCTATCAGCCGTTCGGGGAGTGTGGTGAAAAGCAGTATCGGAACGCTCGGCAAGGATCTCCTATCGCTGGATCAACTCCAGGCAGAGTATGAGAGGGTGCTCGCCGAGAATCGAAAGCTTCGTGCCGAGAATAACGGACTGCGCGATCTCCAGCAGGACAACGATCATCTCCGACAGGTCTTGGGTTACCGCGAACGCTCCTCGTTCCGTCTGGTTCCTGCGCTGGTGCTGGGTCATGATGCCGGCGTCTGGTGGAGCACGATCAAGATCAACCGGGGTTCGGCCGACGGCATCGCCCCAGACATGCCAGTGATTACCGACAAGGGGCTGGTCGGAAAGATATCGGCCGTTTCCGGAAACATCTCCGAGGTACTTCTGATCACGGATGAAAACTGCAAGGTGGCAGCCAAGGTCGAGGGAACCAAGGAACAGGGAATCAGTGCAGGGTCGCGTGACCCGGCGGGTGAGTTGCGGCTGACGTTTTTGAGCAAACTGGCTGATCTTCAGCCCGGGCAGAAAGTTTACACAGCGGGTGTGAGCGGAGGGATTTTTCCCTCAGGCATCGCGCTCGGCATGGTAAAAAGTTTTCATGCCCGCGAACTTGATGGCGAAGCCATCCTTGAGCCCTCCGCCGATCTCGGCACGCTCGAGGAGGTCTTCATCGTCACCGGCGCGAAATGAGGAAAGGCATTCTTTTCTTCATTCTCCTGCTTCTGCTGCCGATTGCGGTGGCCTTCCAGGATCTGCTGCCAGCTATTCCGCCATTCCAAGCAAGGATTCTGCTGTTGCCTGTGGTTTTTTGTTTCGGGGTGATGGCCCTGCCTCTTGTGCCCTCGCTCTTTTTTGCGCTGGCGACCGCCTTGGTCCAGGGGCTCGTCTTGCTGCAGATCCAGTCTGGACAGGCGGAACTCGGACTCACAGTGCCCGTTGTGTTTTTTCTGGTCTGGGCGATTGTTCTCCAGATGGCAAGTGAGGCAACCCATGGGATGAGATGGGAGGTTCATGCCCTTGGGAGTGCCGTGGTAACGTTGACCCTCCTGGGCGTTGAATTCGTGGTGCTCTGTGTCAGGAGAGGAGGATTTCCGCTGGAGATGACGGTACTGCTTCGGATCGTGATTCCATCGGTGGCCTCACTGCTGGTCGCGCCGCTGCTTTACTTCATGCTTCGGAAAATGGTGCCGGTGTTCATTGAGGGTGCTCAACTTCCCCCAAAACCCAATTTCAGCAGGTAGGGCCATGAAATCGTCCGACGACTCGTTACGCAAGATCCTCATCCTCGGGGGAATTCTGGCTTTTTCACTCGTCCTTCTCCTGGCGCGGATGTGGTATGTCCAGATTTACAAGCATGCCGACTACAAGGCCCGCATCAAGGGACACTCCCAGCTGACTGTCCGGCTGCCGGCCGTGCGTGGCGAGATCTGTGACCGCAGGGGTGTGCCGCTGGTCGAGAACCGAGCCAGCATGGAGGTGGAGTTCTATCTCCCCGATATCGTCCGCGCCTGGAAGGAAGAGCATGACGAGGTGCCCCTGCGCAAGTACTGGGGACTCGACCACGGCATGAGAGCTCTCAAATCCGAGCCCGACATCGTGAAGATCGTCAACGAGTCGATTATCCCTCACCTCGAGAAACTGGGGCTCGCCGGCGACTATAACAGCCGCAAGCTGCAGGTGCATTTCCGCGATAACGCAGAGGTTCCCTACGTCTACCGGCAGGACCTTGATTTCGAGACCATGGCCCGGTTCAGCGAGAATAGCCTCGATCTTCCGGGTGTCACGGTGACGCTCAAACCAGTACGACACTATATTTACGGTGCCTTGGCCGCTCATCTCTTCGGTTATGTAGGTCTTCCCAAGGAGATCGACAAGGAAGAGGCGGCTGCGTTCAATTTCTACCAGCCTGATGTGGAGGGAAAAGCGCAGATCGAACAGGCCTACGACGATGTCCTCCGCGGCACGCCAGGTACCAAGTTTCTTCAGCGTAACGCCCATGGGGTCATCGATGGGGAGACCAAGAGAATCGAACCGAAGCAAGGTTCCAAGGTTTGCCTGACCATCGATGCCCGCATCCAGACCATCGTGGAGAAGGCCCTCCATGTCGTCGGTCGCGGGGCGGCCATCGTACTCGATCCGAATTCCGGAGAGATACTTGCCATGGCCTCGGTACCCTCTTTCGATCCGAACCAGTTTGTACCTTCGATCTCCAAGGCCGACTGGGAGAAACTCGCCAAGGACCAGACCGACCCACTCATGAACCGCGCGGTGAATGCCTACGCGCCTGGCTCGACCTTCAAGCTCTGCACCGCTCTCTCCGGTATCCGTGCGGGTGTCGGCGATAGGCAGTTTGAGTGCACGGGGGGCGTCCAGTACGGCAACAAGTACATGAAGTGCTGGGTGCTCACAGCTAAGCCTCCCATGCCGCCCCATGGCCGCCAGGACCTGACCACGGCGATCAAGAACTCCTGCGATCCCTTCTTCTACCAGTACGGCAATGCCGCAGGCATCGATCAGATTGACGCGGTAGGTGGCATGCTTGGCCTAGGCCAGAAGACGGAATTGCCACTCAACAACGTGGCCTCGGGTGTGATGCCGGGCACCGCTTGGCTTGCGCAGAACTATCCCCGCGAACGCTGGAGCCCGGGCTACACGGCCAACACCGCGATCGGTCAGGGCTTCGTCCTCGCGACTCCGCTGCAAGTTGCGAACATGGCAGCGACCGTTGCCAACGGCGGCATCGTTTATCAGCCACACCTCGTCGAGAAGGTCGTGAGCCAGGATGGCGCGGTGGTTAAGGAGGAGCCGGCGAAGATTCGCACCGACTTTCTGAAGGAATCAGGAATCACCGCCGATCAGTTCGAGAAGGTACGCAAAGGAATGTGGCGGGTCGTCAATGACCCGGATGGCACCGCCCGCAAGGCACGGGTCAAGGATGTGCAGGTGGCGGGTAAGACCGGCACGGCGCAGTTCTGGCGCAATGGCATCAAGGACTACCACACCTGGTTTATTTGCTTCGCACCTTATGATAAGCCTCGCTATGTCGTCTGTGTCTTTGTCCAGGGTGGTAAATCCGGCGGCTCCGTGCCTGCCCCGATCGCAGCGAAGATCCTCGAACAGATCTTCGCCATGGAGAAAGGGCAGGAGATCAAGATGGAGGCAATTAGCCCGGCTATTGGTAACTTCCAGCCGATCGCCGGAATCGACTTCTCGAAAGATCTCCCCGCGCAGTACGGAGGCGACAGCGCTCCTGCTTCGGAGCCCTCAGCCGAGGAATCCCCAGAGTCCGGGAACGGATCAAACGGAGGCACCCCTGCAGCCAAGCCCGATATACGGGAGGATGCCGACAGCCATGTGAAAAACCGGAAACCACAGGCTCAGGGAGGGCTTCAGAAATTCTTCAACTTCCTAGGTGGCGGCCGCTCGGCCGTTCCGAAACAATCGAATTAGGCGATCAGAAACCTGAAATCTGAAAGCTGAAACCTGAAAATTCCCGATCGCCAAAACTCAACCCAACATCCTAAACCAAAAACATCAATTCACGATCTGTTTATTAAACCTCGAATTGCTGCCTTCTGCAGTGCAGTCATTCAGGTTTCAAGTTTCAGGTCTCATCCTTCGCCCTTGTAACCCCTCAGACCTAACTGTCTACAGTCTCAACCCCTAATAACCTAATTCCATGAGCATCATCGAAACCGTCAAACGCCTTCTAGGCGTGAAAAAATCAGGCCCCCGCATCGAGCTAGTCGTCAGCTGCGAGAAACTCGAGAAACGCGTCGCACTCCTCGAGGATGGCAAGCTGGAAGAATACTCCATCGAGCGCGACAGCGAGCGCAACATCGTCGGAGGCATCTTCAAGGGCAAAGTCCGCAACATCGAGCACGGACTCAAGGCTATGTTTGTCGACATTGGCTTCGAGAAGAATGCCTTCCTCCATTTCTGGGACGCCATCCCGGCAGCTCTTGATAGCGGCATCGAGACTGTCCAGCGCGCAGGGGGAGGCAATAACCCGAAAAAGAAGCCTCAGATCACCGCCAAGGACATTCCCAATGTCTACCCCGTCGGAAGCGAGATCATGGTTCAGGTGACCAAGGGGCCGATCGGCACCAAGGGCCCCCGGATCACCACCAATATCTCCATGGCTGGCCGTTACATGGTACTCATGCCCTTCAACGACCAGTGCGGGATTTCGCGCAAGATCGAGGATCCTAAGGAGCGCGCTCGTCTCCGCAAGATCCTTACCGAGCTAACCCTGCCTGAGGGAATGGGTATTATCATCCGCACCGCAGGAGAGGGTCAGAAGGCCCGTTTTTTTGTCCGCGACCTCGGCTTCCTTCTCGACCAGTGGCGCGAGGTGGAGAAGGGAATGGCCGAGAAGCCGTCCGCCAGCACGCTGATCCTCGAGCCCGATCTCGTCGACCGTACGGTCCGAGACCTTCTGACTGAGAGTGTGGATGCCGTTCATGTCGATGACATCAAGGCCTGCGAGCGCATGCAGGAACTGGTCGGCCAGATCTCGAAACGTGCTAAGAAATCGATCCACTTCTACAGCGGCCAGAAGCCGATCTTCGACAACTTCGCCGTTCAGACCCAAATCGATAACGCCTTCCTGCGTCAGGTCTGGCTTCCATGCGGCGGCTATCTCGTCATCGATGAGACCGAGGCTATGATCGCCGTTGATGTGAACACAGGGCGGAACAAGGGGAGCAAGGACATGGACAAGACCATCTTCCAGACCAACATGGAGGCCGCTGATGAGGTCGCCCGCCAGTTACGTCTCCGCAATATCGGCGGTCTGATCGTTGTCGACTTCATCGATATGAAGAACCGCAAGGACCAGCAAGCCGTTTACCAGCGCATGCGCGACCGTCTACGCCGCGACAAGGCCCGCACCCATGTCCTCCCGATCTCAGCGCTTGGCCTTATGGAGATGACCCGTCAGCGAGCTCAAGAGAGTCTCTCGAGTTCGCTCTACACGAACTGCTCCTATTGCCACGGCAAAGGTGTCGTGAAGAGCCAAATGACCATGAGCGTCGAACTCCAACGCGCGCTTCATACTCTTATGAAGCGTCATCAGGAGGAGATCCATGAGTTTAAGGTCACGGTCCATCCCGAGCTTCTCAACCGCCTCCGCACCGAGGACGAAGAACTCCTTATCGATATCGAGCGCAAGTACTCGGGCCGGCTCACCTTTAAGTCCGACCCGACGCTCCATGTGGAGAAGTTCACTGTCGCGAATGCGCAGACGAACGAGGAGCTGAAGGTTTGATGGTGACGCAGCCGCCATCAAACAGGCTATTAGACTGTAGGCTGTTAGATTGTTAGGTCAGAGGCCTGCCTTGAAAAGAACCCCGCCTCTCAAAAGGGAGCGGGGTTTTTTTATTGGAATAGGCTATTTGGCCGTCGAGGGGGAAGGAAGTCCGCCTGTTTTGTTGCGCACTGATTGGAGATCGTTGTTCGGGCCCCTTCAGAGGAAATACTTCCAAATAACGGGGTTGGTATTTTTGCAAAAATAGTTGACTACAAGGGGGGGGGCATCGTAAGACGGACGCGCTCAATAGGCATCGGCTAATTGCCGTTCGGTTAACAAACCACAAAAACCAAAACCATGAACCTACTCAAAACACTCCGCCAAGCAGCCTATGTGCTGTTGGGCATGCTCGGCCTGATGCTTTCGGCGTCAGCGCAAGACTACACGCGACAAAATGCCATTGATGATGCAACTCAATTTGCAACAGAGCAAGCTGCTGCAGGAAAGCTTACCCAAAACCAAAGTAATCTTTGGATTGCACTATTCAAAGGGAGTGCCGGTTGGGCATACGATAATTTTTCGGACAATCTTCAGTTTGATAACAATGGAAACCTCCTTAATGGTACTGCCCTTCAGCAAAATTACGTTGGTACCTTTAACAAGCTTTATGCCGTCCTTACGGATCCTAATACGGGTGAACTGAATGAACAGTTGAGTAAGCAAGCACTCAATCAACTCAGCCCCGGCCTTTACACTGCCCTTCCAACGATCCTCTTCAATAGCGCAAACGTTCAGAACACTCAGATCCAACAGCGCCTCTGGGCAGTACGGGCTGGAAGGTCCGACGATCAGGGAATGGCTACAGTAGCAGATGGTGGTAAGTCAGCAACCATGAGCGGCAAGAAGGTCGTCGCCCCAGTTGCCGAATCTGAGAAGAAGTGGGTTACCTTTGCCGATGGAAACGGCATGTGGTCACAGGCCCAGAGCGTCAATAACCTCCCCGGTTACAACACCTACGCGGGTGGAGTGCAGGTCGGCGCGAGCTACGAGCTCTTCAAGGGTCTCAATGTTGGCCCCTATGTCGGCTATCAGGGCACTAAGGTTAACTTCAACGGAAGCAATGGCGGAGGTAGCACAGCTACCGATAACAGTGTTCGCTACGGACTCTTCGGTGAATTCGTGAAGGGCGGTTGGTTCACGGACGGCATCATCGGTGGTGCCTACAACTCAGTCGATGTGAACCATGGAATCAACATCTCCGGCAACGGCAATACATTCAACTCCATGGCTAAGGGTAATGTTGCAGGTGGAGAGTTCGACTCCATGCTTGGAACCGGCTATGAGTTCAAGGCTGGCAAGCTGACCTTCGGCCCCACCACTAGCCTCCAGTACACCTATCTTCAGCTTGGTGGCACCACCGAGACCGGAGCCGGCCCTTTGAACCAGACCATCGGTTCCCAGAATGCCTCCAGCCTCCTCTACACCCTCGGAGGTCAGGCCCACTACGATATGAACATCACTCAGTCGGTGAAGCTTCAGCCTTTCGGCAGCTTCGCTTGGCAGCATGAGTTTTTGCAAAACGGTTATAATCTCTCCTCATCGATCCTTGGGCAGAGCTACAATTATCAGACAACGAACGCCGGTCGTAACCAATTCATCGCTGGTTTTGGCGGCAATCTGATTTTCAATAAGAGCCTCAGTGCCTATGCGATCTGCAACTTGGTCAATAGTGATGCCAAGATTTTCAGTCAGGCGATCTCTGCAGGCGTTAACCTGAAGTTCTAAGAAGTTCCGGTAGGTTTAGTTCATTAGAATGGTTTGAAACATGCTGGGAGTGCGAAAGCGCTCTCAGTTTTTTTTTGTTAGCAGCAACAGGAGGCCTTCTAAGAAAGAAAGGCGGCGGTAAGTGGTGCCAAGGTTTTTTTGTTGGCAGGGAGGAAGGACCGAACCAATCGGCAGTCGGGCAATTGACGCCTTTTTTATTTCGCGACAGTGGGTGGTGGTAATCCCCCAACCGAACTTCCAGCCATCACGCCGTGTTTTTCAAACCAACCCAGCGGTGTCTCGATGGCGAAGATGACGGAGCTGGAGGCGCTGGGAATGGGGGTTTCGTCAAAGGGCTTCATGTCATGGATTTCGTAGATCATGCCAGAGCGCCCCACGTAGGCGATGGAGAGTGGGAGCGGGGTATCCTTCATCCAGAAAGTGACGGATCGGGGGTAAGGAAATACAAAGACCATCGCTTCGTCGGTCCCGAGATTGGTACGGGACATCAGGCCCAGTTCCCGTGAGGCATTATCGGCCGCGATCTGGGCATTCAAGGAATTTGTCCCTAGGGAAAGCGTTGCCTTCGGAAGGTGGGTTTGAGGCTTCGGCGCGGCCTGGAGTGGAAATACCGAAAAGAAAACTGAAAGCAGAAGGTGGAGCATTTTTTTCATAGGGATGCCGTTGAATGTTTCGTGATCATAGGTGTGAGCATAAAATAAGGAATTCAGGAAAAAGAGGTTTCTCATTTTCTTCTCTCTGCGTTCTCTGCGCCTCTGCGCGAGATCATTCGGCTCTTCTTGATTTTTTACGGCAAATTTCTTGCCTTCGGCCGCTGACTTTCTACTCTGTTCAGGCCTGAGAATTCCTCCATCCGGGCGTTTCTCAAACACCCGAATGTCGAATTTCTTCCCTAAATGGGCCAATTGGCTTCCGCTCCAGCTGCTCGTCTGCGGCTTGGTGATCGGTGGACCCATCACCCTAGGGATCTGGTACTATTTCACCCCGAAGTACACCCGCGTTGGCTACCAGCCAGACCAGCCAGTGCCCTTCTCCCACGCCCTGCACGTGAAGCAGCTCGGGATGGACTGCCGCTACTGCCATAGTTTCGTCGAGGTGGCTGGTCACTCGAACCTCCCTGCCACCCAGACCTGCATCAACTGTCACGGCCAGGGCAAAATCCTACCGAATAGTCCGCGTCTGGCTGCTGTCCGCGACAGCTGGGAGACCGGTCAGCCGATCCCGTGGGTTCAGATCCACCGCCTGCCCGATTACGCCTATTTTAATCATGCCGTTCACGTGAACCGTGGGGTCAGCTGCTACAGCTGTCATGGTGCCGTAAACGAGATGAGCGTTGTCTACGAGGCCGAGTCACTCAGTATGAAGTGGTGCCTGGACTGCCATCGTGCTCCTGAGAATTTCCTTCGTCCTCCCTCGGAGATCTTTAATATGAACTGGCACCCAGCCTCTCCCGAGGCGCAGCACGAGCTTGGCACAAAATTCAAGGAAGAATGGAAAGTTAACCCACCTGTCAGCTGCGGAGGATGCCACCATTGAAAAAGATTTTCCAACATCCCGCGCGTGACGAGAAGCCGACTCTCTGGAGAAGCCAGGGAGAGCGGGAAAACTCTACTGCCTTTACCGAGGATCTGGCCCGAGAGTTCACTCCTGGAGCAACGGGATCTGATGATGGTGATAACAGTCTCTCCCGTCGCGACTTCGTCCGGCTTATGGGGGCTGCTACGGCGCTGACCGGCGTCGGACTTACCGGTTGCCGCCGCCCTGAGGCCCATCTTGTTCCCTTCGCGAAGAGCGCCGAGTGGACGATCCCGGGTAAGTACCTCTATTACGCCAGTTCTATGCCGACTCCTGTCGGCGCCGTGCCCCTTGCTGTCACGACGACAGACGGGCGTCCCACCAAGATCGAGGGGAACCCTCTTCATCCGGCAAGCAATGGTTCGACCGATGTTTTCGCCCAGGCTTCGATCCTTGGACTCTACGATCCCAACCGCTCCAAGGAGATTACCCGTGACTCCGCCAAGGTCTCCCGTGCAGATCTTGATGCCCTGATCACAAAGATTCGTTCCGCTGCTGGAACCAGTGGCGGCGATGGCCTTGCAGTCGTGGTCGGCAAGGAGAACTCACCCACCGTCGACCGCCTCCGAGCTGAACTCGCTTCCCAATTCCCGAAACTGCTTTGGGTGCAGGATGAGGCGATCCAGACCAACAATACCGCCTTCGATGCTCTGCTAGGCACGGGCTTGAGGCCCGTCTATGATTTCGAGAAGGCCGACGTGATTCTCTCACTCGGTAGTGATTTCCTGAATCCTTCCGAGAGTGGACTTGGATTCGCGAAGGGCTTTGCAAAGCGTCGTGATCCTAAAAACTCAGTTGGCACGATGAACCGTCTCTACGTGGTCGAGAATCACTTCTCGCTCACCGGCGGCATGGCCGACCATCGTCTCCGTGTTCGTGCCAGCGAGATCGGTGATTTCACTGCCGCTCTTGCCAAGGTCATCGCCACGAAGTCGGGCAACACTACCCTCGCTTCGCTGGCCGCGGCTTATCCCTCCTCGGGAGTTTCTTTTGACCCTGCTTGGGTAAACGGAGTGGCTGATGATTTGATCTCAGCCAAGGGTAAGGGAGTTGTTATTGCGGGCGCGGGACAATCCCCCGCCGTTCAGGCGCTGGCCTTTGGCATCAACAACACTCTCGGTAACCTTGGATCGACCATCAATGCGGTCCAGACCACTGCCAAGCCCGCGGCTACGTTGGCTGATCTCTCCAAGGCCATGGGTTCTGGTTCGGTCAAGACCCTGCTTATCCTGGAGGGCAATCCGGTGCTCACCGCCCCGGCTGAACTGAATTTTCCGAACCTGCTGGCCGGAGTTGCCGAGACCCTGCATCTCTCTCAGTTCGTTGATGAAACCAGCAAGGTGACCCATTGGCAGGTGCCTGCCGCCCACTATCTGGAGCGCTGGGGTGATGCCCGCTCAATCGATGGAACAGTCTGTTCCGTCCAACCGATGATCCTGCCGCTCTGGAATGGCATTTCGTCCCTCGAAATCCTTGCTGCCTTGGCCGGAGAGAAAGTCGACGGGCCTTCTGTGGTTCGCGCCACCTTTGCATCAGTTACCAAGGATGGTTCCGATGTTGCTTGGAATACCTTCCTGCGCAATGGATTTGCAAACGGAACGGCCTGGCCGATGTCTAAACCTTCCTTCAATACTTCCGCCGCACTTTCCACGGTGCAGTCGGCTCCGAAGTTCGATTCCAAAGACTTCGAAGTGGTCTTCCTTCGGAGTTCCAGTGTCGATGATGGCCGCTATGCAAATAATTCCTGGCTTCAGGAAACCCCTGACTATATCACCAAGCTGGTCTGGGATAATGCCGCCCTCGTCAGCCCCGCCGACGCCCGCATGCTCGGGATCAAGGATGGTGATTGGCTGAAAATCACTGCTGGCGATCGCTCGATCCAGGCAGCTGCGATCGTTGCTCCCGGACATGTCGACAAGTCCCTGAGCATCGCCCTTGGCTACGGCCGCAAGGGTGTCTCCCATGTGATGGAGAAGGTTGGATTTGACGCTTACCCTCTGCGTGATTCCTCCAACCTCTGCTTCCGCTCTGGAGTTAAGGTTCAGGCTCTGCCCAAGGAATCTTACATTTTTGCCCGGACTCAGGAGTACAATAACATGGAGGGTCGCAACCTCGCACGCGAGGGAACGCTTGCCACCTTCCAGAAGCAGCCCGAATTCGCCGCGGAAATGGATGGTGAGCTGCCGAAGCCTGTCTCCATCTACCCGAATCCTCCCCTTACCTCCGATCTCCAGTGGGGGCTCTCGGTCGATCTCAACTCTTGCATCGGTTGCAATGCCTGCATCGTTGCATGCCAGGCAGAGAACAACATCCCGGTCGTCGGCAAGGATCAGGTCCGTCGCGGCCGCGATATGTCCTGGATCCGCATCGACCGCTGGTTCTCCAGCGCGGATCACAAGGAGGAGAACCTTGAGATTATCCCTATGGCGATCATGTGTCAGCAGTGCGAGAGCGCGCCCTGTGAGGCCGTCTGCCCTGCCAACGCAACGGTGCATAATGAGGAGGGTCTGAACTTGATGGCCTACAACCGCTGCATCGGCACCCGTTACTGCGCGAATAACTGTCCCTGGAAGGTCCGCCGCTTTAACTGGTTCGACTACAACGAGCGGCCGCTGGATGAACTCTATTACGGCCCTCTCGCGCCTAAGGGCATGGCCGACAGCCTGAAGATGTCGAAGAACCCTAACGTGACTGTCCGCATGCGAGGTGTCATGGAGAAGTGTACTTTTTGTATTCAGCGCATTGAGGAGGCGAAGATCGGCCGCTCGGTCAAGGCCGGTGCCAGTGATGTGACCAAGACCCCGCTCCCAGTCTTCAAGAGCGCGTGCCAGCAGGCCTGCCCGTCCGAGTCGATCGTTTTCGGCAACATCAACGATCCAAAGAGTGCCGTCTCACAGGCCAAGGCCGACCCGCGCACCTATTCGTCACTTGCCTATCTGAACACGCGTCCCCGTGTCACCTACATGGCAAGGATCCGCAATCCCAACCCTGCGATGCCGGGAGCCGATCTCGTCGGGGCTGCGAATCGTGGCGCTGAACAAGCAAACCATTCCTAAGAGCGAGTATGTCCACTCCTTCGATCATCACTGCCACCGACACTGAGACGCCTGATCTTCGTGTCTTGGAGCGTCCGCCGCAGGTGCTGAATAACCGTGGCCCTCTCTGGGTGACCGACGCGGTCTGCTCGATCGTTGAGGGGAAGACCCCTCTCTGGTGGTATGCGGCGATCGCCTTTACTGGGACATTCGCTGCGATTGGTGGCGCCTGCATTCTCTACATGATTTGCACGGGTGTCGGTGTCTGGGGATCGAACAACCCGTGCTTCTGGGCTTGGGATATTACCAATTTCATCTTCTGGGTTTCCATGGCGCATGCCGGATCGCTCATTTCAGCACTGCTCTTCTTGACGCGCCAGAAATGGAGTCTCTCGATCTCTCGAGCGGCCGAGGCGATGACGGTTTTTGCGATCATCTGCGCTGGCGTTTATCCCGCCATTCATATCGGCCGCGTCTGGATGGTTTGGTGGCTATTTCCCATTCCAAACAGTTACGGCATGTGGCCGAATTTCTCGAGTCCTCTTCTTTGGGATGTCTTCGCAGTGACCAGCTATCTAACGGTCTCTTCCCTTTTCTGGTTTGCCGGTATGGTTCCCGATCTGGCAGTTCTGCGGGACCGCGCCACGACAAAGGTCCGCAAGTTCGCTTATGGCATCGTTTCCCTCGGATGGCTTGGCACAGCGCGTCAATGGCGCCACTACGAGATGATGTATGTCCTGCTAGCCGGGCTTACCTCAGTGCTCGTCGTCACCGTCACAACCATTGTGGCTAGCGATTGCGCTACCTCAGTGGTTCCTGGATGGCATGCCACGATCTTCCCCTTCTACTTCATGGTCGGTGCGGTCTACAGCGGTAGTGCAGCTATTCTCACGCTACTGCTTCCCTTGCGCCTGATCTACCCTCAGCTCAGGGATCTGATTACTCCGTCTCAACTCGACAAGGTCTGCAAACTCCTCCTGATGATGGGATCGTGCGTGGCTTATGTCTATGTGTTCGAGCTATTCAATGCCTGGTACAGCGCGAATCCGTTCGAGCGTGGTGCATTCTGGGAACGCTTCACCGGCAGCAGCGCTTGGTATGCCATTACCTGCCTCTCGATCAACCTGACGGTGCCCCAACTCTTCTGGTTCAAGGCGGTTCGCCGCTGCCTCCCGCTGGTCTTCATTCTCGCGATCCTTTGTAACGTCGGCATGTGGTTCGAGCGTTTCATGATCGTCACCTCGACACTCACCCACGGCTTTCTTCCCTCCTCTTGGAAGGATTTTCATCCCACAATCGTCGACATCCTGACAGCGACCGGGACCCTTGGCATTTTCTTTACCCTCTTCCTGCTTTTCATCCGGTTTGTGCCAATCATGAGCATGAACGAGTTGAAGGCCGTTCTGCCAGGCGCCCAGCCTCATGCTGGCGCGGGTCATTCAACTGAGGAAACACACTGAGATGAGCAATCATTTTCAAGGTCATCATCTCCCGATTGCTGGTTCCAAAGAGGAGCCACTCTATGCTCTTGGAGCGCGATTCGAAACGCCTGAGGCCCTTGTCCAGGCTGTTGATCGCCTCCGCGTGGAGGGGGTTTCACTCTACGAGTGCTTCACCCCTTATCCCATCCACGGTCTTGCCGAGGCGATGAGGCTTCCTAAGTCAATCCTCAGTTTACTTGTTCTGGGTGGCGGCGTGTCAGCGGTCCTGATTGCCCTCTCCATGGAACTGATCCCCAGCTGCATTATCTATCCGCTTGTGGTTGACGGGAAGCCTCTCAATCTTCTAGCGCTGCCCCAGTACATACCCATCGTGGTGGCGTTGACCCTCATGATCGGCGCGATCACGGCCGTTACGGGGATGATCTTGCTGGGAGGGATGCCACAGTGGAATAATCCGATGTTTGCTTGGGATCTCTTTGCCAAGGATGCTTCCCGTGGGTTCTTCATTGCCATAGAAGCCCGCGACCGGAAATTCTCAACCTCGGCCCTGACCGAGCTGCTCCATGAACTCGGCGCAGGTGATATCACCGCCATCCATCAGGAGGCCTCAGTAGAGAAATAATTGTTATGGTACGGTATTTCCTCTTTCTCCTTGTCCTGATCACCATCCTGGTGGTCTCCATCGCCGGTTTGCGTGACTATTCCTTTCTACCTCACAAGACTAAGCGTCCTCCGATCGAGATCTTCCCCGACATGGTCCGTCAGGCTAAGGTCAAGGCGCAGGCCCCTAGCGACTTCTATGCCGATGGACGCGGTGCTCGTGCCCACGTAGCCGGATCAGTTCCCGTCGGTTATGCGGCTCCAGAGTCCATCCCTCAGGCCTCTGAGGGAGTCGCGACCATGGGAAGTCCCTACAACGTTGTTGTTTTCTCCGGCAAGCAGAACTATGCCGACACGGGCAAGAACGGAACAAACTGGGGAAACGGCATCCCCTTCTCCGTAACCATGGCGACCCTGGAACGGGGGCGCGAGCGTTATCAGATCCAGTGTGCCGTCTGTCATGGTGCCACGGGAGGCGGCAATGGTATCGCCACTAAATATGGTTTGGTGGGGGTGGCTAGTTTCAATCAACAACGCATCCGCGACATGAGCGACGGTGAGATCTATAACACAATAGTGAACGGGAAAAACTCGATGCTCGGCTATGGTTCGGTCATCCAGGTCTCTGATCGCTGGGCGATCGTCGCCTACATCCGTGCCTTGCAGCGTTCACAGAATGCATCAATCAACGACGTGCCGGTGACAGAGCGAGCCGTTCTGACCGGCACTAATGCGGCCGCAGGAACCACCGCCCCTCCCAAGCCATGAGTGCTGAACACAAATCACTCCCGGCACAGCAAGCACGATCGGCATCCGGAATCCTTCCGCCCGCCGAGACCTTCGACTACAAGCATGTCGGCGGACGTTTTGTTGGGCTCTGTGTGACTGCTCTGGTCACACTTCTGCTCTCACTGATCCTGGGGCTGGCGAATCCCCACCAGTTCGCTTTTTCTTGGATGTTTGCAGGGTGTTTCTTCTTCACGATCCTGATCGGATCGCTCTTCTGGATCATCGTTCATCATACGGTGGATGCTGCCTGGAGCGTAGGAATCCGCCGGCAATTGGAGAATATCTCCTGCCTGCTACCGCTTCTGACGCTGATGCTCTTGCCTCTTCTCTTTGTGGCTTCGGATCTCTGGACTTGGATGACTTTGTCACCCTCCACAAACCATGAATTGGCTGAAAAGTCAGCCTATCTGAATGTGCACTTCTTCTGGGCTCGCAATGCCTTTTATTTCCTGCTTTTCGGAATCGGAGCACTGCTTCTCCGTCGGAATTCCCTGGCTCAGGACAAGGATGGCGCAGCAATCCACACCATCCGTAATCGCAGAGTTGCCTTCTTCCTGGTGCCGGTTGGTGCTGTTGCACTCACATTCTGGTCGATTGACTGGATCATGGGTCTTAACTGGAAGTGGAATTCCACGATCTGGGGCCTCTACATCTTTGCCGGATCGGTCCTGTCGGCACTCTGCGTCATCATTCTTCTTTCAAATTCCCTTCGTTCCGCCGGCTATCTTAAGAGAGTGCTGAGCGCCCAGCATAACTTCGCCTTTGGCAAGTTGCTGCTTGGTTTCACTCTTTTTTGGTCCTGGATTGCTTTCGTTCAGTACATGCTCATCTGGTACGCAAACATTCCCGAAGAGAGCGTCTACTACGTTCTGCGCTCCTCCACATCGTGGAACGTGCTGGGGATCATTCTTGTAGTCGGCCACTTCCTGGTTCCCTTTGTCCTACTGCTCTTTCGCGGTCCCAAAGCCAGCTCCGGATTCCTCGGTCTGGTTGCCGGTTGGATTCTTTGTATGCACCTTCTTGATGTTTACACCATGATCTTGCCCGTGCTTCATCCAGAGGGTTTTCGCCCAGCCGTCCTGGACGTCGTTGCGTTGCTAGCGATCGGTTGCACCCTGAGTGCCTTCTTCCTGAAGCGCCTCGGTGATTCACCGCTCTGGCCCTCACGCGATCCGCGTCTACTCGAAGCCGCCAACTACATCGACTGATGAGCCACGATCACACCTCCAATTCTGAAAAGCCGCGGTTATCCACCGGTGTTCTACTCTGGATCGGAGTTCTGATCCTGTTGCTCGCCGCTGTGCTAGGAGGTCTCTGGCTTAACCGTACTAACACCGCCACGGAAACCGAAGATGCCGACCGCGCCTCCGTCCGCACAAAGAATCTCGCGGAGCTTCAGGCCGCCGACTCGAACGCCCTCACTACCTATGGCTGGAACGATCAGGCCAAGGGAATTGTTCATATTCCCGTCACCAAGGCAATGGAACTGGTTCTTCCTGCCCTTGATGCCTCTCCAAATAAAGCCCCCAAGGAGGGCCAGCCCTAGAGTTGCCATTGCCATGAGCGATCACACACTTCCTCCTCATCATGTCGATTCGGGTCATGAACCCTTCGACAGCAAGGCCATCGATGCCTCGGTCCGCCTTCCGGTGATCATTCTCTTCGGAAATGCCATCCACTGGCTTGTGATTGGATCCCTGCTCTCGCTGATTGTTTCAGTAAAGTTAATAGCTCCCGGATTCCTCGGGGGTGACAGTTTTATGACTTATGGGCGCCTTGCACCGATGGCGCGCGATCTAATGCTTTACGGTTGGGCTTCCCAGGCTGCGCTTGGTGCAGGCATCTGGCTGATGGCCCGTCTCTGTGGTCGTCCGCTTGGCGGAGAATACAGCGGAGGCTTCGGCGGCTCGTTGCTGCGCACGCTGATCATTAGTGCCACGGTGCTCTGGAATCTGGCGGTACTACTCGGAACGCTCGCGATCCTTGCTGGCTATAGCTCCGGCGTGGAGTGGCTTGAATATCCCAACTGGGCCTCCGCGATGCTCCTACTCTCCTTCCTTCTGATCGGGATTTGGGCGGTCTTGCTTTTTGATCGCCGCAGTACGGGACGTGCTGAGGTAGCCCAGTGGTATCTCGTCGCTGCTTTTTGCTGGTTCCCTTGGGTCTATGGCACCGCCAATCTTCTTCTTGTTTGGAAGCCGATCCAGGCATCCGCTCAGGGCCCGATCCAGTCATGGTATTGCGGCAGTTTGCTCGCCCTCTGGCTGCTCCCGGTGGCACTCGCTGGGGCTTATGCACTCCTTCCCAGACTTCTCGGCAGCCACCTGAACCGTCGCCATCTGGCCACCCTCGGTTTCTGGATGCTGCTGTTTCTTGGCGGATGGAACGGAATGGACCGCCTCATCGGAGGACCAGTTCCTGCTTGGATGACCTCTGCTGGCGTTGTCGCCGGAGTCCTTTTTCTAATACCGATCTTCATGGTCTCAATGAACCTATTCGGAATGTCCCGCAATAAAACTGTGGTGGAAGCAAGCTATCCCATTCGTTTTCTTCTCATGGGTCTTTACGCGCTTGTCATCGTTGGCGTGATCGGAGCCCTAGCCTCCTTGCCGGATGTCAGCGGAGCCGTCCGGTTCACCGCCTTCACAGAGGCTAAGACCCAGCTCTGGATCCTCGGAGCCATCTCCCTGCCACTTTTCGCTGTCCTTTATGAGTCCCTTCCGCAACTACTCGGGCGCGAATGCTGGTCTCCAGTTCTTACTGGGCGTCATTACACTCTCACCTTAGTCGGAATAGCCATGCTGGTCATTCTGATGCTTCTGGGTGGTCTCTTTACTGGAATCGCACTTGCAGACCCCACAGTATCTTTCCTCAACATCACCTCCTACTCCTATCCTTTCCATCTGATGGAGTGTGTTGCGCAGTTACTACTCCTCATAGCCGTACTGACTCTTGGCGCCAACATCACCCGCGCTTTGGCGGGTGATTA
>CAIXGT010000175.1 GCA_903919105.1 uncultured Spartobacteria bacterium
CAGCAGATCCAAGCCCAGCAGGCTGCAAGGGCAACGAATGGAACATCCGCCGCACCTGCTTCCTCTCCGATCAAGCCGAAGTACTAGTTCAAGCATTTCAGATCTTTAACGAAAATCGGCCGGAGCAATCCGGCCGATTTTTTTGTGCCCGCAGCGCGCGTTCGGAGATCATTTCCCCCAAACGAGGATTGACCCCGGCAGGACTTCACCGCAAATTTCAACATTCGGGCACCCGTAGCTCAACTGGATAGAGCGCTTCCCTCCGAAGGAAGAGGTTGTGAGTTCGACCCTCGCCGGGTGCACCATTTAAAAAGGCTGAAAGGGGAAAGGTGAAAGGCTCAAGGATTAAGTTGGTGATACCGCCTAGTGAGTGAAGCGGTCCAGGAGTAGAAAAAAGCGACTCTTGGCCGATTCGAAGAGGGAGAGATCACTAAGGATTTCTTCCGGGGTTTGGACAAAAGCCGAGACTGGAGGAGCCATGTCGGGTTCTTCGGCTATCTCGCGGGCCATCTTTTCGGTCCATTCCAAATGAAACTGGAGGCCGAGGACTTGATTTCCAGTCGGGCCCTCCATGAGGAAAGCCTGCTGCTCGGCGGCTTCGTTACGGGCCATTTGAACTGCTCCCGGCGGGAGGGTGTAAGTGTCACCATGCCACTGGAAAGCTTTAAAAATATCCTCCGCGCCGAACCATTCCTCACCGATCTCAGTCAGTTCGATAGGTTGCCATCCGAATTCTTTGCAAGTGTGGCGGAAAGCCTTTCCTCCGAGGGCATCAGCCAGGAGTTGGCAGCCCAGACAGAGTCCGAGGATCTTCTTTCCGGCCATGACGGCTTGCCGAAGGTATTCCTTCTCAGCCTTGATCCATGGGTGTTTCTCCTCCTCATAAGCACCCATGGGTCCTCCTAGGCTCACTAGAAAGTCCACGCTTTCCAGAGAGGGTAGGGGTGCCCCTTGGCAGATCAGGCAATAGGAAAGGGAATGTCCCCGGGACTTTATCCACTCCAGCAAGGCACCGGGGCCATCC
This sequence comes from uncultured Spartobacteria bacterium, assembly GCA_903919105.1. The sequence goes on from CAIXGT010000175.1 coordinate 1,025, forward strand.
AGGGGATCGTGTTGGATCAGCAGAATGTTCATTTCGTAACAAAATCGTAGCAAAGTGCGTGCCCCGTTGACATGGGCACCCTGTACGGAGATAGTAGCCGGCTACTTAAAAAGACCATGGATAATATTCGCAACATCGCCATCATCGCCCACGTCGATCACGGGAAGACAACTCTCGTCGATCAGCTTCTGAAGCAGTCGGGTACTTTCCGAGCCAACGAGGCCAAAGCCACCGAGATCTGCATCATGGATTCCATGGATCTGGAGCGTGAGAAGGGCATCACCATCAAGGCTAAGAACGCCGCCTTCCAGTGGCATGAATACCATGTCAATATTGTCGACACTCCGGGCCACGCCGACTTCGGCGGCGAGGTGGAGCGCATCATGAAGATGGTGGATGGGGTGCTTCTTGTCGTGGACGCCTTCGGCGGTCCCCAAGCCCAGACCAAGTTCGTGCTCAAGAAGGCTCTGGAGAACGGCCTCAAGCCGATCGTTGTCATCAACAAGATCGACCGCGACAACGCCGACCCACACAAGGTTCTCGACATGGTCTTCGAGCTCTTCCTCGAACTCGGTGCCAACGACACGCAGCTCGACTTCCCCGTCGTCTACGCCAGCGCTAAGCAGGGATTTGCCAAGAACGAGATCGACCAGGAGAGCACTACGATGGAGCCCCTCTACGAGGCCATCATCAAGCACATCCCGGCTCCGAAGAAGTCGGATGTCGACTACTTCCAGATGCTCGTTTCCAATCTCGACTACAGCGATTACCTCGGTCGTATTGCCTTCGGCCGTATCATCAGCGGCACGGTCAAGCTGGGCGAACAGATCGTTGCCATTCACAAGAATGGCACGAAAGAAAAGAAGGCTGTGACGGCCATCTTCGGCCACAAGGGACTGCAGAAGATCGAGCTTCAGGAAGCCAGTGCCGGTGATATCGTCGGTCTCTGCGGTTTCGAGGAGGTCTATATCGGTGAGACCATCACGGATAACGACACCCGTGAGCCTCTGGCCTTCGTTGATATCGATCCCCCGACTATCACGATGAAGATCTGCATCAACGACGGACCCCTCGTCGGCAAGGAGGGCAAGCTTGTCACCGCCCGCCAGATCAAGGAACGCCTCACCCGCGAGACCCGTACCAATGTCTCCATCGAGGTGAAGGAGACGGAGCTTGCCGGTCACTTCCAAATCAAGGCACGCGGAGAAATGCAGATCGCCGTCATCGTCGAGCAGATGCGCCGCGAGGGCTTCGAGCTTCTCGTCTCTCGTCCCGAGGTCATCTACAAGCGGGGTGAAGGCGGAAAACTTCTGGAGCCTATCGAGACTGTCTACATCGATGTCCCGCCTGATAATCTGGGCGACATTCTTCAGAGTCTCGCCGGGCGCAAGTCCGAGATCGTGAACATGGATCACAAGCCCAAGAGCGTCACCGTCCAGGCTGAGGCTCCGACCCGCGGACTCATCGGATTCGAGACCGATCTGGTCAACCTGACCAAGGGAGCCGGCATCATGTCGCATATCTTCAAGGAGTACGCGGAGTACAAGGGCGATATCCCAACCCGCAACAACGGCGTCCTGATCTCCATGGAGGCGGGTGTCGCCATGGCCTACTCGATGGAGAAGATCCAGGAGCGCGGCCGTCTCTTCGTCTCTCCTCAGGATGACGTTTATGTCGGAATGATCGTGGGTGAGAACTCCCGCGCCGACGACATGCCGGTCAATGTCTGCAAGGCCAAAACCTTGAACAACATGCGTAGTTCGGGAGATGGAAAGGGTGTTTCCCTTTCCCCGCCGCTTAAGATGAGTCTCGAGCGCTCGCTTGAATACATTGCCCCCGACGAGTACGTCGAGGTGACTCCGCTCAGTATCCGTCTTCGCAAGAAACTGCTCGATGCCACCGCCCGCAAGCGCGCCAGCTCGACGCCGGTCATTGCCGACGAGTAAATTGGGAGATTGGAGATCGAAAATGGTAGCTAGGGATAAGCTGTGTTGATTGCACGATACTTGTTCCCTATCCCTTTCCCTAACTCCCAGCCCCAAACTCCTAACTTCTAATTCACCATGGGTCGCCAATGGCTCCTCGCAAAACGCGAGGTCACATCGCTCAAGAAGTCGAAGTCGACGGGGAAGTTCGTCCGGGAAATCACCATCGCTGCCAAGCAAGGTGGAGCCGATCCCGCAACGAACTCCCGACTCTTCGCCGCGCTGGAAAAAGCCCGAGCGGAGAGCGTCTCCAAGGATGTCATTGACCGGGCCATTAACAAGGGAGCCGGGATTGGTGAGGACAAGATCGTCATCGATCATATCGCCTTTGAGGGATATGCTCCGCACAAGGTGCCAGTGATCGTTGAGGTCTACACCGACAACACCAACCGCACGACTCCCGAGATCCGGGTCCTCTTTCGCGACGCGCAGCTTGGCGCTCCGGGCAGTAACAAGTTCCTCTTCGACCATGTCGGTCTTGTGGAAGCCTACACAGATAATGTTTCTGTTGATCCCGAGGAGGCCGCCATCGAGGCCGGTGCCAATGAGGTCGAGGCGCTCAGCCATGAACAGAATGACGACATTCCGGCCGATAAGAAGGGAGCGCGTTTCATCACCGACCGGACGGCCACTGCGGCCGTCACCAACTGGCTCAAGGAAAATGGCTGGAAGATCGTTACAAGCGAGATCGGCTATGTGGCCAAAACCTTCCCCGCTCTTACCGACGAACAGCGCGCCGAGGTTGGGGAATTTCTCCAGTCACTCGAAGAGCACGATGATGTGCATCGGGTTTGGACAGCAATCAAGTAGGTAGGCTTGTCTTTTTCTCGCGGGGCGTTGTTGCCCTGCGCTTGCAGTATGTCTCATACAGCTGCGTCTGGGCGTCTAGCCCCACATCGAAAATACCTGCGCCTTGACTGAAGATAGAGCTCGTCCGCTTAGCTCTCTATGCAGGCTTGCGAGCATTTGGTTTCTTACTAAGGGGGAGCGTGCCGCTTGGCAGCCTTGCCTTAGCACCAAAATCCCTGCGGCTGTAACCTCTTGCGCCTTTGTTCCTTTACGGGAGTTTTTTCTCCACAAAAAAAGCCCCGGCCATTTCTGACCGGGGCTCATTTGTTGAACCTTCTAACCCTTTAACCTTTCACTGTTCACCAGTAGTCGCTTTGCGACTAGTAGCGGTAATGCGCTGGCTTGTAGGGTCCCTCGAGGGAGACGTCGAGGTAGTCGGCCTGCTCCTTCGTGAGCTGTGTGAGCTTAACCCCGATCTTATCGAGATGAAGACGAGCAACCTCTTCGTCGAGCTTCTTGGGCAGGACATAGACACCGGGCTTGTAGGTCTCACGGTTCTTCCAGAGCTCAAGCTGAGCGAGCGTCTGGTTGCTGAAGCTGGCGCTCATGACGAAGCTCGGGTGACCAGTAGCGCAGCCG
>CAIXGT010000176.1 GCA_903919105.1 uncultured Spartobacteria bacterium
ATGGGAGACTTCGACAGCATCGGCCAGACCAATCGGAACCATGAGTGTCTCCAGTTCATGAAAGCCATCGGCCCGCTTTCCGAGGATGCGGAGAGAAAGGTTGATCTTGGCCGGAGCCATGAGTGAGATGGTCTGAGTCACGTTACGTCCTTTAGAACCTTGGAACCCTCTCATCGTGTGAAACTACCGTCCCGACCCCAAGACAAAATCATCATCGCCCTCGATGTTCCCGATACGGATGGAGCCCTGAGACTCATCGATTCCATAGCCGATCACGGCGAACCGCCTGCACTCTGCAAGATAGGCCTGGAACTTTTCACGGCGGAAGGACCAGCAGTGGTCAAGGCGGTAAAAGCACGCGGTTGCCAAGTCTTCCTCGATCTCAAGTTCCACGACATCCCAAATACGGTCGCCCACGCCGTCCGTTCCGCAGCTGGGCTCGGGGTGGCGATGACGACGCTCCATGCCGTGGGTGGGCCCGTCATGATGGAAGCCGCAGCCAAGGCCGCTGCCGGAACAGATCTCCTGCTTCTGGCAGTCACCGTCCTCACCAGCATGGACTCCGCTCAACTTGGATCTACCGGCATCAGTGTGGAACCGAAGGAGCAGGTTCTACGTCTTGCAGCTCTGGCTGCCGCTGCAGGCATCGGAGGCATCGTCTGCAGTCCTCTGGAGATCTCCGCCATCCGCGAATCCTTTGGCAATTCGCGTGAAACACTCCGAATTGTCACGCCGGGTGTACGCCCCACCTGGGCAGACGCGGGAGATCAAAAGCGGGTGATGACTCCAGCGGAAGCAGTCCAGGCTGGTTCGGATTGGCTCGTAATCGGACGGCCTATCACAGCGGCAGAAAACCCTAGGCAAGCTTACTCCAAGATCATCGCGGAGCTTGGCTAACAACTTGGTCTACAAAAAATCCTCAACTCCTCTCTCCCCATGAAACTTTCTGGTATTGAGTCAGTTTTAGGCTTGGCTCATGGAGACTTCGCTCGTGGAAGAACCTAGAATGAAGATACTCTACTCTTTGGGGGTGAACTGGGTGGGAAGTTTATTGATGAAGATTGATTAATCACTGAATTTTCTGGGCTTGAGTAATTGTTAAATAAAATTCTCACCCAAGTAACAGGCTCTGGTGCGATATCCCCATCTCTTATGCCTCGATATCCTATGCAGCGGTGTCTCCTGTCCACCGGCACACCATGCCAGACGACGCCTTAGGGAACCCTAGGGAGTGGGCCTGAGTACCACGGATCTCAGATGCAGGGCATCCTTACCCGACATGCTCTTGAGGCGCAGGGTGAGCACCCCCGGGCCTGGCGTGGTGAGCGTGACAACGCCGAGGTGGTCGGTCCGGCTCTCTGACCAGTCTTGGGTGGGTGTGGTCTTGGCGCTGAGCTTCTGGTCTCCGACCTCGACAAGGTACTCGCACTCTCCCTCTCCCTGCTTGCAACTATAGGTCACGTCGACGGAGTAGCGTCCCGGCTTGGCAACGGTGAACGACCAGGAGGCGTCATCCTTCTCCCACCAGTTCTGGAGGGTGCGCTGCTCGGCGTTGCAGACCAATCCGCCGCCGTGGATCTCAGCCCACGGCGCGAGCAGGGTGATGACGCCGGTGGGGTCGGTATCCGACTTCCCGTTCACCACGCGATCCAGCCACTCGCGCGCCAACCGGCGCTCGCCCGAATCCCGGAACATCCAGCAGTCGGTGTGCGTGGCCTTGAAGAGAGGGTTCGGGATCTGGGGGAAGATCTTCTGGATCGGTACGGTGATGAAGGTGTAGGCGCCTTTCTTCACGTTCTCCTTGAGGTAGAGCAGCTTGGTCATGCCCGCCCCACCCAGCTCCTCGGCCTGAGAGACCAATGCAGGACGGCCCTGCAGTCGCTCGAGGCGGGCCAACGCGTTCTTCCGGTACTCCTCCAGCGGAAACCCCCATGCGGTCCCGGGCCACGCCATCGCCCCGTCGTAATGGTCGTGTGACATGAAGCCGCACCAGAGCTTGGCGATCGCGTCGTCGTGGAGGCCGATGTAGTTGACGGCGATGGCCCCGCGCGAAAATCCGCAGATCACCACTTTCTTGGGATCTCCCCCGTACTCGGCGCAGAGGCGCGGGACGTTAAGCTTGGCGTA
>CAIXGT010000177.1 GCA_903919105.1 uncultured Spartobacteria bacterium
ACCCCGTCGGCAATCGCCTTGTGAGCCACTTCGGTGCCGAATTCCTCGTCAACAAGAATGCCTGATATCTCTTTGGAACCCCCTCCAGCGATAGCCAACTGATTGGCCTCGAAAATAATCTTTTTCAGGTCGATAATTTTGGTCCTGATTTCCTCGGAAACAGGAGGAGTGGCTCCGAAGAGTCCGTGCTCAAAGGAACCACGGTGATCGAATGCGAGAAGATAGAGTTTTTTATCGTAACCTGGATTCATGATGCTGGATGGGTTGCCCGTGGTGATTTAGTGCGATTAAAAGGAGGGGTGGTGGGATGAAGTTTTGAGCCAACCGCGATGTGCAGTAAATTCAGACGATTCCTCATAGCCACAGCCAGAGGTGGTGTCAAACGTCCGCCATGTTTTGCTTGGATGTGCCGACTGGTACACTTGGGGGCTTTTGCTGGCACGGGTTGCCTGAAACCGATAAGGTGAATGGGATGAACTCCCGGAAGCACCTGCTCCAGCCGATCCTCGATTCCTATCGGGAGAGCGGCGGGATCAACCATGTCGACCGCTCGAATCTTCCTTCGAAAAACGCTGTTGCCACGCTCAGCGAAGACCTTCTTCACTTGCTCTTTCCAGGCTTTTTCTCCGATGAGGCCGTCTCATCCGAGAAGTTACCCGGCGCGGCGCAGGAGATTATCGACAAGATCGCAGAACAACTGGAATCGGCGATCATGGTTAGCCTACGCGAGGCCAATACCTCCGACGATGAACTTAGGAAAAAAGCGAGTACTATCACTGAGCATTTTTTTACGGGAATCCCCGGCGTCCGCGCACTACTCAAGACGGACGTCGAAGCCGCCTACGCGGGTGACCCAGCGGCACGGAGTCTCGAAGAGATCGTTCTGGCTTATCCAGGTCTGGAGGCAGTCGCCATCCAACGCGTCGCACATCTGCTCCATCGTGAGAATGTCCCTTTACTTCCGCGCATGATGACCGAATGGGCTCACAGTCGCACCGGAATCGACATTCATCCCGGCGCCACGATCGGCTCTCATTTCTTCATCGACCATGGAACCGGCGTCGTCATCGGCGAGACCTGTGTTATCGGCAACCGGGTGAAGCTTTACCACGGAGTGACACTTGGAGCCCGCAGCTTCCAGAAAGACGAGAAGGGCGAAATCCTTAGGGGCACAAAGCGACACCCTGAGGTCGAGGATGATGTCGTCATCTATCCGAACGGCATCATTCTTGGAGGCGATACCGTCATCGGGGCCAGGAGCACGATCGGAGCCAATGTCTTCCTCATGAAGAGCATCCCTCCCGACACCTTGCTCGTGCGCGGAGAGCAGGTACAGACACGTCTCGATAAAAAGGGAAAGAAATCAGCACCGGTGACCGTCCAACTCAGCGAGGACGAGATCGACTTCATGATCTAAGAGAACGGGAGGTGGAAGATGGGAGCTAGGAGTTTGGGGGGAGTAGTATGTAAATCGCTCTCCCTGCCTATGACTTTAAACCCTTCTATCTCTTGTAACATCTTGCGTCTTTCCCCTACGCTTCCGGTCGCGTATATTACACCCATGCAGCTCTCAATGCGGACAGACTATGCCCTCAGGGCACTCTTCACACTGGTGGAGCATCGGGGTAGCCCACCCATTCCGATCCTAGAGCTTGCACGCCGCAATGATGTCCCGAAGCGCTTCCTCGAGCACATCATGCTCGATCTGAAAGAAAAGGGATGGGTCGTCAGCACGGCTGGGAAACGCGGCGGCTACCAGTTGGCCAGAGCTCCCGAAAAGATCACCATGGGAGAGGTTGTACGCCACTTCGACGGCTATCTCGCGCCGATCGCTTGTGTTTCGGTAACCGACTACAAACGCTGCACTCAGGAGTCGACCTGCCGGTTCAGACGGGTCATGCTGACCGCGCGCAATCTCGTGGCCAATCTCATGGATCAGACCACCCTGGCGGATGTCATGAAATCCCCTCCGGTCGGTCGCGAGGAGCTCAAGCGGATTCAGGGACTCGACGGAGAAGGCATCTAAGGGGCCTCTGTTCCCCTCCTCTTTTCACTCTGACAATTCAGCTCGTATTTGGTTGTTTTCTTATTAATGACCGTTATGGTCGTTATTCGACTGACTTACTTCTTATGAATGTTCATCGTTCCCCGGCAATTATTCTGACCAGCTTCATCATCATGGGGCTATTCACGGGATGCTCCAAAGGAACGCACGAAGTGAAGGTGCTGAACGTCAGCTATGACCCGACCCGGGAACTCTACGCTGAATATAACAAGGCATTTGCAAAGCACTGGAAGAAGCTCACAGGAGAAGAGATTACGATCTCCACATCCAACGGCGGATCCGCCTCCCAGTCCCGTCTTATCCAAGATGGAAGCGAAGCCGATGTCGCGACTCTGGGACTCGGCTACGACATCGACGCTATCTATGAAAAGGGAAGCGTGGATAACCAGAAACCTCTGGTTCCTAAAGACTGGCAATCCCGCCTCCCCAACAACAGTTCTCCCTATACCTCAACGATCGTCTTTTTAGTCCGCAAAGGGAATCCGAAGCACATCAAGGACTGGGACGATCTGATCCGGAAAGATGTTTCCGTGATCACACCCAATCCAAAATCAAGCGGCGGAGCCCGCTGGAACTACCTGGCCGCATGGTCCTATGCCAAGAAGCAGTTCGGTGCGGACGAGCAGAAGATCCATGACTTCCTAGGCAAGATCTACAAAAGCGCTCAGAAGAACGGACTGCCCGCCGGGGCTCGAGCTGCCACCATCAACTTCACTGAGAGAAAACTAGGTGACGTTGCCATCTCTTGGGAGAACGAGGCCCTGATGATCAAGAAGCTCCATCCGGACGACTATGAGATCGTGATTCCCTCGCTCAGCATCCTCGCTGAGCCACCAGTGACGGTCATCGATGGCAATGTCGAGCGACACAGCACCCGCACGGAGTCAACCGCTTACCTCGAGTACCTCTACAGCCCCGAGGGACAGGAAATCATCGGGAGGAACTTCTACCGTCCGGTAGATTCCACAGCGATGGCCAAGTATGCTTCTCAATTCAAGACTCTGGAGATGACGCGAATCGCCGACTTTGGGGGATGGGGAACGGTCCAGAAGACGCACTTCTCGGACGGCGGAGTCTTCGACCAGATCATCCGGGGACTGAATCATTAGTCGTTCACGCGCATGACGATCACTCCCGTTGCCAATACGGCCACCCCCGCCCAGCCCATTCTGTTCCAGAAGCGCACGGAGTCCATCCTTCGGTATGGCGACCAACTAGCAGCACATAGCAGATTTCTAGAATCCCGTCATGTTCAGGACGCGCCCGAGGGCCGTGGCCTCATGCGCTACCGCTGGAGCGATCCCTCGTCAGCTTCATTCTACCGAGTGGGGATCTTTGCTGGCATCCATGGCGACGAGCAGTCGGGCGTGATTGCCGCCATCCAGCTGCTCCACGAGCTGGAGAAGAACCCACACATCGCGGAGTTCTACGAACTCTTTGTCTACCCCGTCTGCAATCCCTGGGGATTCGAAGCGGGAACACGCGAGGGGGAATCCGGCAAGGATCTGAACCGCTGCTTCTGGCCCAAAAACCAGGAAGCCGAGGAGCCCGAAGTGCGGCTCCTGGAACAGGATCTTCGGGCAAGACAGTTCGACGGCATCATAGCCCTGCACACCGACGATACCAGCGAGGGGATCTACGGCTACGTGAACGGAAATACCCTCACACGCCATCTGCTCGAACCAGCCCTTCAGGCTGCTTCGTCCGTGTTACCTCGCGATGTCCGCCCGGAAATCGACACCCATCCGGCCAGTGACTCGATGATCTTCGGTGGCTATCAGGGTATCCTCGGAGCACCGCAGGAGCAGCATCCCCAGCCCTTCTCCATCGTTTTTGAAACCCCTCACCACGCCCCCTTGGGGAAGCAGGTCGAGGCTCATCTGGTTGCCATGAAGCAGATCCTCTCACTCTTTCGCACCATCAGCTCCGAGGGTCGGGATATCTAGAAAGTCCCGCTTGATCAACCCGATCCAGATGAACAACAAACGCCATATCCTGCCGGGATTCCACCTCAGTCTTGGTTGGACCGTGACATGGCTTTCCTTGATTGTGCTTGTTCCACTTGCAGCACTTATCGGCAAGACCATCTCGGGAGGATGGTACCATTTCTGGGAGACTGTGACCGATCCTCAGGTCGTCGCCACCTATCGTATCAGCTTCGGACTATCGCTGATCGCGGCTCTCATCAACGGGTTCTTCGGGTTCCTGGCGGCCTGGATCTTTGCACGTTATGAATTCCCCGGTCGCAAGCTTCTGGAAGCGGCCACAGATCTTCCCTTCGCACTCCCCACAGCCGTGGCCGGCATCGCTCTCACCGCCCTCTATTCTCCGAACGAATGGATCGGAAAGATTCTCGCTCCACTCGGCATCCATGTCGCCTTCACCCCGCTCGGCGTCCTGATTGCGATGACCTTCATCGGATTCCCTTTCGTAGTACGTGCCGTCCAACCCGTCATCACGGAGCTCTCCGCCGACGTGGAAGAAGCCGCTGCGTGTCTGGGAGCTACCCGCTGGCAGACAATACGTCATGTCGTTCTCCCTCCACTCTTCCCCGCGCTGCTCACGGGCGTGATCATGGCCTACGGCCGTGCAGTGGGGGAATACGGATCCATCGTCTTCATCTCGGGGAATATTCCGTTCAAGACCGAGATCACCCCTCTCATGATCGTCTCGAAGCTTGAGCAGTACGACTACACAGGGGCAGCCGCGATCGGCTTCACTATGCTGCTCGCCTCGCTAGTGATCGTCCTGATCGGCAATCAACTCCAGTCGTGGGGCAACCGCTTCCGGAAAAACTCCTAAGCCTTACTCCCCCTGACACCCTTGCAAGATGGCCAGCTTCATTGATTTTCGAAATCCCCCCGGCAGTGATAATCGGGCAGACCGTCTGATCCGGGCTACCTCGGAACCCCTCTGGATGCGACGCCTCCTGATCGGCATTGTCCTCGCCTTCTTCACACTCTTTCTGGCACTTCCCCTGATCGTGGTTTTTCAAGGTGCACTCGCCAAGGGACTCCAAACCTTCCTGAGTGCCTTTACCGACCGGGATATCCTCCACTCGGTCCAGATCACAATGCTTGTGGCCGTGATCGCAGTTCCGGCCAATGCGCTCTTCGGAATCGCCGCCGCATGGGCTATCACACGCTTCCGATTTTGGGGACGAGCGCTTCTGCTTGCACTCATCGATCTGCCTCTCTGGGTCTCCCCGGTCATAGGCGGACTAATCTATGTGCTGCTCTGCGGACGACGCGGCTATCTGGGGCCCTGGCTACAGGCCCATGACATCAGGATCATCTTCGCCCTGCCCGGCATGGTGCTCGCGACCACCTTTGTGACCTTCCCCTTCGTGGCACGAAGCCTGATCCCGCTTATGGAGGCGCAGGGTTGTGAGGAGGAAGAGGCAGCCCTCACACTCGGAGCCGGAGGATTTGAAATCCTGCGACGCATCACACTTCCAAAGATCCGTTGGGGTTTCTTCTACGGACTTATTCTTTGCAATGCCCGTGCCATGGGAGAGTTCGGAGCCGTCAGCGTTGTCTCAGCGAAGATCAGCGGCATGACCAACACCATGCCCCTGGAGATCGAACGCCTCTACAACGACTATCTCTTCGCCTCGGCATTTGCCGTCGCTTCAGCACTCTCACTTCTGGCCCTTATCACCCTGAGCCTCAAGACCCTCGCCGAATGGAAGAACAGGCGGCAGTTCGAAGCGGGTCAGCGCTCATTGCTTGAACCCACGATTGAAACTACGCCCTGAGATTCATAGCCCGTTTTTTTATTTTTTATCATTTTCCTTCTCTTAACCTTCAGCCTTTAGACTTCACCCTTTTTATCGATGAGCATCGAAATCACCTCACTCACCAAGAGCTTCGGAGCCTTTCCCGCAGTCAATGACGTCAGTCTGAAGATAGAGACCGGTGAAATGGTCGCCTTTCTCGGTCCCAGCGGTTCAGGCAAAACTACTCTGCTCCGGTTAATCGCAGGTCTTGAGTTTGCGGACAAAGGAGAGATTTTCTTCGAGGCTGAGAACGTGACCATGAAGAGCGCCAACGAAAGGAAGGCCGGATTTGTCTTCCAGAGCTACGCCCTCTTCAATCACATGACCATTTTCGAGAACATCGCCTTCGGACTGCGCGTTGCTCCGCGGGCCAAACGCCTTACGAAAGAAAAGATCCGCGAACGCGTCCTCTCCCTGCTGGAGACGATCCAGCTCTCTGGTCTGGAGAACCGCTTCCCTGTGCAACTCTCCGGAGGACAACGCCAGCGCATAGCCTTCGCGCGGGCCCTTGCTGTGGAGCCCAAGGTTCTCTTACTGGATGAACCTTTCGGGGCGCTTGATGCCAAGGTCCGTCGGGAACTCCGCACCTGGCTCGGCGAGTTCCACGAAAGAACCCGGCTAACCAGCCTCTTTGTCACCCACGATCAGGAAGAGGCCTTCGAAGTTGCTGACCGCGTCGTGATCTTTGACAAGGGCAGCATCCAAAAAATAGGCACGCCGGAGGAAATACGTTCAGGCGCATCCAATGCTTTCGTCCGCGATTTCCTGGCGCTGGATATTTAGGAAAGCGCTGAATAAATCGCATAGAGGTTGTTGAGGGAAGCCGTAGCAGATGCGTAGCAACGACTGGGCAAGCAAATCGCGAAGCCAAGGCAACCTTCGGCTCTATCGTCTCCGCATCCACTTGGGCTGATAGCATTTGGCCATTTTACCTCGTCGTCTCCCGACATCCTCGTCCTTCGGACTGCTTCGCAGGCTTCATCTTCTCTCCCGTTACTCGATGTTCCTGCGTTTCTTGCTTGGGCAAGACCGCAAGTGTGTTGATTCGCTTGTTCCCTCTCGGCTCCTCCTGACGGGTCTCGCTTACGCGGGATCTACCCGTAGTATTCCCACGCTCCAGGTTGCCTTGAAGCAAGTCCCTGAAATCCCTGGGAAGGAACGCGATGAAGTATGGCCATAGGCATGATCGCTAAGGCACGGCACTGCCTAGCGGGAGCAAGGTGGCATTCAAATCAATGGCTCTCCGGTATTTGGAATGGGTGAATCTGCTGGATCGAAAGCAATTAGCGCCTAGGCCTTTGGTTTGGAAAAGGATTTAGAAGAACCAAACAGGGTTTTTTGAATAGGGAACTCAGATGCAACGGCTGC
>CAIXGT010000178.1 GCA_903919105.1 uncultured Spartobacteria bacterium
CCGGCAGCTGGGAACTAAAGCTCCCGGAGATGTCCGGAGGATTGGTTCGCCAGAAAGTCCGCGTAGGCGTGCCTTAACCCGGTCTCGAGATCGTATTTCGGACGCCATCCAGTCGCGAGCAGCTTGGAGCTATCCATCAGCTTGCGAAGGGTGCCGTCCGGCTTGCTGGAATCCCAGGCAAGCTCCCCGGTAAAGCCCGTGACCTTGGCGATAAGCTCTGCAGCCTCACGGATCGTGACATCGCTGCCATAGCCGACATTGATCCAGTCCGGGGGATTCTCCATCCCGAGACCGGCCAGAAGCCCCATTGCCAAATCATCGGCATGAAGGAACTCACGTCGGGCGATACCGGTACCCCAGAGTGTCACAGTCTGAGCCCCGCTCAGCACGGCCTCGTGAAAACGTCGGATGAGGGCGGGGAGTACATGCGAGTTCTCCGGATGGTAGTTGTCACCGGGTCCGTAGAGATTGGTCGGCATGGCCGAGTGGAAGTGTACCCCGTACTGTTTGCGGTAGTATTGGCAGAGCTTCAACCCGGTGATCTTGGCGATCGCGTAAGCCTCGTTGGTCGGCTCGAGCGGGGAAGTCAGCAGACATTCCTCAGTCATCGGCTGCGGTGCCTCGCGCGGATAGATGCAGGAACTTCCCAGGAAAAGGAGGCGCTTCACACCCTGCTGCCATGAAGCGTGGATGGTATTGTGAGCGATCGCCAGGTTCTCGTGGAGGAACTCGGCGGGATAAGTGTTGTTCGCATAGATTCCGCCGACGCGGGCCGCGGCTACGATGACGACCTCAGGTTTTTCCTTCGCGTAGAAGTCACGGACGGCCACAGCGTCGCAGAGATCCAGTTCCTTGCGGGTGCACAACAGCAGGTTGTCATGGCCGCTGGCACGGAGGGCTCGGACGATGGCCGAACCAACCATGCCGCCGTGTCCGGCGATGTGGATCTTGGCGGAGGAATTCATCCTGATTTTACGGAGGGGTGACGCCCAAGCCGTTACCGATTCCGGTGTTCTGGTAGGCCAACTCGCGGCGCGCCACTTCGAGATCTGCCTCTGTCATGATGCGGACGAGTTCCTTAAACTTCACCTTCGGTTCCCAGCCGATCTGCTTCTTGAGCTTGGCAGGGTCGCCGATAAGCAACTCCACCTCGCTCGGGCGCTCGTAGCGTGCATCGTGCTTCACATACTGCTTCCAGTCCAGATCGAGAAGACCGAAGCACTCCTCGCAGAATTCACGGATCGTGTGGGTCTCGTTGGTGGCGCAGACATAGTCGTCCGCCTTCTCCTGCTGGAGCATGAGCCACATCACTTCGACGTATTCCTTGGCATATCCCCAGTCGCGCTGCGCGTCGAGATTGCCAAGGAAGAGTTCGTTCTGCAGGCCCATCTTGATGCGGGTTGCGGCGCGGGTGATCTTGCGGGTAACGAAGGTCTCGCCGCGTCGTGGGCTCTCGTGGTTGAAGAGGATGCCGTTGGAGGCGTGCAGATTGTAGGCCTCGCGGTAATTCACCGTGAGCCAGTAGGAAAAGACCTTCGCACAACCGTAGGGGGAACGGGGGTGGAACGGTGTCGTCTCGATCTGGGGAATCTCGTGCACCTTTCCGAACATCTCGGAGGAGGAGGCTTGGTAAAACCTCACGTCCTGGGTCAATCCAGCCTCGCGGATCGCCTCGAGCAGGCGCACGGTGCTGAGTCCCGTGACATCGCCGGTATATTCCGGCACATCGAAGGAAACGCGGACATGGCTCTGAGCGCCGAGGTTGTAGATCTCGTCGGGGCGAAGTGCATAGAGGAGCTTGGTCAGTTGTGACGAGTCGGCCAGATCGCCGTAGTGGAGAAAAAGGCGCGTCCCAAGCACATGGGGATCATTGTAGAGGTGGTCGATCCGGCTGGTATTGAAGGTGGAGGCGCGGCGGATGATGCCGTGCACCTCATACCCCTTGGAGAGCAGAAGCTCGGCCAGGTAAGAACCATCCTGTCCGGTGATACCCGTGATGAGTGCTTTTTTCATAAATCATCTTTAGCACCAGTAAGATTGATTGTCTTTGCGTATAAGCGCAATTATGTATATTGTATATGCGCAAGAAAGAGCCGCACTCAACACCTCGAGCGGACAACGGAGTGCTTGCCGGGAAAAAATTGATCGCCGTGGCGCTTCCACTTCTCTCGGAAGGAGAGATTTCCCTAGTCACTGCGATCCGTGAGGAACTCGGCCGCCGCGGAGACTTCGAAGTCATGGTGCTGAGTGGCGGATATGAGGGGCTTCTACGCAAGGTGGCTGAGCGCGGGGAGTTGGCTGGAGCGATCGGGGATTTCATGAGCGAAGTCTGGCTCGAATCCCTCCTCTCCCGGGGAGTCAAGGTGGTCCGGATCGATAATGACGCCAGAGGCAGTGAAACAGGGATCAACTCGATCGGTGTCAACAATGTGATGATGGGAGACGAAGCGGCCCGCACTCTCATGCGAAGCGGCGTCCAAAGTCTCGGCTATCTGGGACCGACGGGGGCGCCTGGCTCAGTGCGTCTAGGCGAATGCTTCAACGCGGCATGCGCTACTCAAGGACGCGAGGTGAGCCGCTGCAGCTCCACCGCGGGGGTACCACTGAAAAACTTCATCCTGTCACTAGCGCGTCCCGCCGGCCTTCTCTGCTCATCCGACCACCTGGCACGCATGGCAATCCTTACGGCACAGCAGGAAGGGTTGCGGGTACCAGAGGACCTGAACGTGATCGGCGTCGGTAATGTACGGACAGAATCGCTTCATGCCGGAGTGGAGATTTCAAGTTTCGAGCTCCCCCTCACTGAGATCGGTCGACTGGCGGGAGCCGCGATGGTGGATCTCTTGGAGGGCAGACATGTC
>CAIXGT010000179.1 GCA_903919105.1 uncultured Spartobacteria bacterium
CTATCAGAAGAAAGGCACAGATTGAGCATGCAAAGATTCGTTTCATCAGGCGACCAGAGTGAAGATCTTCCGTGAGAAATCCAAGCCCCGGAGCGTTACAAATTCTGAAAAGAACTTACCTCCCCATGGGCCCCTTAGACCATAGCGCCTTATCACCTACCATTCCCCGAAGAGATCAACCTGGACAGCCTGCCCCGGAAGCGGGGCTTTGGGTGGCTTGGGCTTTCTAACCGGCGACGCTTTCTTTTTGGGAGGCTCGAAGGTCTGCTTCCATTGCTTCTGGACATCCTTGATCACAACATTGGCGCGCTTGAAGTGATTCTTACGCCGATTCGTGGCGATGGAGGGAGTCAAGCGGAGTACTTTTCTGGCACGCTGAACGCGCGCTTCGGTTATCTTTCCACGCAGACGCCAATGACCGCCTTTAGTTGTGTAAACCCCGACGATTTTCCCCTCTTCGGCATAACGTCTAAGCTGCCGATCCGAGATCCCTAAAAGG
The DNA here is from genome assembly GCA_903919105.1 of uncultured Spartobacteria bacterium. The sequence goes on from CAIXGT010000179.1 coordinate 500, forward strand.
GAAGCCATTTGCTTGAAAGTGGACATAAGAAACTTTTAAATTCCTAGCCCATCGCAATGGAAAGAGCAAGCCTGAAAAACTCCATTAAACGGACATCATCTGTCCAGTTCATAGTGTTCTTTTATTCGATCCCTGTTTAATTATTGCAAGTAAATCGGGGTGGCAAGTGAGCTGCTGACAAAGACGTTCGATAGCTTCTAGCGAGTCCAGACTCAAGTGATGTTCCATCCCCTCTACATCGCGCTCCACCTCTTCACTAGCGACACCCAACTGGCTCAAAAAATCCGTCAGGATACGGTGCCGACGCGCAATCTCCTTGGCTATACGCTCCCCTTCCGGCGTGAGCACCAATCCCCGGTATTTCTCATAGAGAACGAATCCTTCCGCAGCTAGCCGCTTCACCATGTTGGTGACGCTCGCTTGGGAGATTCCCAGACTAGCCGCGATATCTACCATCCTGGCGTAACCCTTGGCCTCGATCAGCTCCTGGATACGCTCGAGATAGTCCTCGGCTGCCGATGATGACCTGTTTGTAGTTTTGACCATGGGAGATTTAAGAGGGTTCGCCTTTAGGGTTTTTCCCTTTGCATCGCACTCATAGCATCGTATAAATATTTTAGCCAAGGCTAATTTCATGACTCAGCCCATTTTGCCAACACTGCCCGAAGTGCACCGCACGATGCATGTTCCCTCTCAGACGGGGTTTTGGAGAAAACTTCTGGCCTTTGCAGGCCCGGGATACCTTGTGGCGGTCGGTTACATGGATCCCGGAAACTGGGCCACTGATCTAGCCGGTGGATCGAAATACAACTACTCCCTGCTCTCGGTCATCCTCCTATCGAGCATGCTGGCCATGTTCCTGCAATACCTAGCACTGAAGCTCGGCATCGCTACCGGCGCCGATCTGGCCCAACTTTGCCGCAGACACTACGGAAAAAAAGCCTCCATCTGTCTTTGGATCTTTGCTGAAATTGCCATCGCCGCCTGCGATCTGGCCGAAGTGCTCGGATCAGCCATCGCGCTGAACCTCCTCTTCCACCTCCCCCTGCTGGTTGGCGTGGTCATCACAACCCTGGATGTCCTGCTCCTACTGCTGCTTCAGCAGAAAGGATTTCGCTACATTGAGGCGATCGTGATCACCCTGATCGCCACCATCGCTGGGTGTTTCGCCCTAGAACTCTTTTTCTCCAAACCGGAAATCCTACCGATTCTTCACGGCTTCTTCCCGACAGCAACAATCGTCACGGATCCCGGGAAGCTTTTTATCGCCATCGGCATCATAGGCGCCACGGTCATGCCCCATAACCTCTACCTGCACTCCTCCATCGTGCAGACCCGGCGCTACACACTTGACTCCATGGGCAAGAAGGAAGCCATCCGCTTCGCGACCATTGATTCCAATATTGCGCTGACTCTTGCCCTCGCGGTCAACGCGGCCATCCTGATTCTGGCAGCCGCTACGTTCTATAGGGCGGGTCGTACGGATGTGGCTGAAATCCAAGATGCCTTCAAGTTACTGACCCCGATGCTAGGCGTTGCAGGAGCAGGCACCCTCTTTGCCGTGGCTCTTCTGGCTTCGGGTCAGAATAGTACGCTGACAGGTACTCTCGCGGGACAGATCATCATGGAAGGATTCGTCCACATCCGAATCGTCCCCTGGATGCGGCGCCTGATCACCCGGATGCTGGCGATTATTCCTGCCTTCATCGTCATTGCGATCGCAGGAGAGGGAGCCACTACCCGCCTTCTGCTTGTCAGCCAGGTGGTACTCAGCATGCAACTCAGCTTTGCTGTCATTCCGCTGGTGCAGTTCACCGGGAACGTCTCGATCATGGGGGAATTTGTGAATGCGGGCTGGGTACGTCTCATCGGCTGGGTCATGGCCGCCGTGATTGCCGGACTCAATCTTTGGCTATTGATCGTCCAGTTCCGGACAGGATTCTAAGAGATTGCATGACCTCTCCGATCAACCATCCGGCTTGGAACGGTTACGAACTCCTTGCCTCAGGCGACGCTCAACGCATGGAGCGATGGAACAACACGGTGATTCTTCGTCCTGAATCCGCAGCCATGTGGCCGTGGAAAGACCGCTCGTCACTTCCTGCATGGGAGGGTTGCTACTCCGGCGACCGTGCCACCGGGGGCATCTGGAACTGGCGGCATAACCTCCCCGATCAATGCACGGTCAGCTACGGCGACCTCTCCTTCCTCATCCGCCCCACCAACTCGAAACACCTCGGCCTCTTTCCTGAACAGTCCGTGAACTGGGATTGGGTCCGGAAGCTCATCAGTGACCGGAAGCATGGAGACGAGAGCCAGGAGATCCGAATACTCAATCTCTTCGGCTACACTGGCGGGGCAAGCCTTGCGGCCGCTGCGGCTGGGGCCCGCGTCACTCATGTCGATGCC
>CAIXGT010000180.1 GCA_903919105.1 uncultured Spartobacteria bacterium
AGCAACCCCGAGGGACACATCGTCGAGGTGCTCGGGGCCGCCGACGCGCCGGGCGTCGACATGCTCTCGGTCATCCATAAGCACGGCCTACCCCGCGAATTCCCCGCCCCTGTCAGCATTGAGGCGGAAAAGTTCGGGAGCGCCATCACGGCTCGCGATCTCGAGGGCCGTGAGGACCTTCGCAACCGCAGCATCATCACGATCGATCCGGACACAGCCCGTGATTTCGATGACGCCATCGAAGTCCAGCCCACTGATAACGGCTGGGATGTGGCCGTCCACATCGCCGACGTCTCCCATTATGTGAAGCACGGCACCGGTCTCGACAAGGAGGCCCGCACACGCGGCAACAGCGTCTATCTGGCAGACCGCGTCATCCCGATGCTTCCGGAAAATCTCTCCAACGGACTCTGTAGTCTTCGCCCCGACGAGGACCGCCTCGCCTTCAGTGTCTTCGCGCATATATACCGGGACGGCAGTGTGGGCAAGGTCCGCTTCGGACGCTCGGTCATCCGGAGCTGCGCGCGCCTCACCTACCGGCAGGCGCTTGCAATGCTCGAATCCCCCCCAACTGACGAAGTGAGCCGCCGTGTCCATGCGGCGTGGGACTGCTCCTCCACACTCCGGAAGAAGCGCTTTGCCGCCGGCGCCCTCGACCTCGAGATGCCCGAGGTGAAGGTCTGGCTGGATAAGGAGGGACATCCCGTGAAGCTCGAACTTGTCGAGAACGATATCTCCCACCAGCTCATTGAGGAGCTCATGCTACTGGCCAACGAGCAGGTCGCGCGCCATCTCAAGAACAAGCGCCAGCCGAACATCTACCGCATCCACGAGAAACCTGAGCCCGAAAAGCTCGACGAGTACCGGGAGCTAGCCGCCACCTATGGCGTAAAGGCTGGCGATTTGACCAACAGGGCCGAGCTGCAAAAGCTGCTCGATGGTCTGAAAGGGAGGCCTTACGCCAGCGCCCTAAAGATCGGCCTGCTTAAGAGCCTCAAGCGCGCACGCTACTCGCCCGATCCTCTGGGTCATTTTGGTCTCTCGAAGTCGGACTATAGCCACTTCACCAGCCCCATCCGCCGCTACGCCGATTTACTCACCCACCGCTCGCTAGCCCGCGACCTCGACCCGAAGCAGCACGGCCCCCTCTCCACCGATCTCGGCCCAGTCAGCGAGCACCTCTCCACGACCGAGCGCACCGCCGCCGATGCCGAGAAGGAATCGGTTCGGCTCAAGAAGCTGGAGTACTTCAGCAAGTTAGCCGAGGCGGCCACCGAGGGAGGCGTCGCCCCCTCCTTCGATGCCAGGGTGATTGAGGCCCGCAACTACGGCCTGCTGGTCGAACTGCCCGAGGCGATGATGACGGGCCTCGTGCCCGTCTCCTCGATGGACGACGATTTCTATATCTTCGATGGGCCCCGCTCCCGCCTTGTCGGGAAGAATTCCCGGAAAATCCTCAAGGCTGGTGACGAGTTCCGCGTCCAGGTAGCCCGCGTCGATAACTTCAAACAGCAGATCGACTTCAAGATCGCCAAGGAGCCCCGTACAGGCAAAACGAAGAAGCCAGAGGCCCACCGTGGAACCCATGGCGGCAAAGCCGACTTTATGGAAGGGCTGAGCTGGTGACATTTTCCGAACGCAAAACACTTCTACTCACCTGCCTCTCTGTCTTAAACTGACCGGATCGTGAGCACCCAAACACACTACTCCCC
>CAIXGT010000181.1 GCA_903919105.1 uncultured Spartobacteria bacterium
CGGGCTCGAAAGGACCGGCATGCTGGATGCCTTTGCCCACGATACCCGCGAGGATGTCCTGGTGCTTGCGATGTTCGAGACCCGTTCTTGGGAGCATGGAGAGCGACAACTCTTTCAACTTCAGGAGAAACTCAATGCCTATGTCTCCTTCATCCTGGACGGTGAGATGAAGGACAATTTTCCTCACCTTCATGGAAAACCCGTGCGGATCGAACTCCGTACCTCCCAAGAACCCTCCGAGAAGGCAATGGGCTTCCTTGGACGGGCCCGTGACCAACTGGCGCTCCAGCAGATTAGCCTTGAGGTTGTCGTGATCGGCGAAGTGACTGCCGAGGGTGGTTGCTGCGGAGGAGCATCCTCCGGTGGTAGCGGTTGCTGCGGTGGGAGTACTCAGGCTCATCATGAGGCGCCCGTTCAGGAATCCCGCGGCGCCTGTGGCTGCGGCCACTAATCAATTTAAGATCTGCTATGGAATTCAGCACAACGACGACACGACCCCGTAACGTTGACTGGAAGCGGGCGGCCGCGATCCTCTACGGTGACTGGGGCACCAGCAAGGCCTACGTTATTGGTCTGGCCTTTGCAGTGGCAGGTTACAGCTCACCATGGCTCATCGGAGCGATGTGCCTGCTCACGGCCCTTGTGGGGATCAACTACATGGTCATCTGTCGGCATTATCCTAATGGTGGTGGTGTCTATGCCAGCGTCCGGCATCGCTCCGAGATCATTTCCATCGTGGGGGCGTTCCTTCTTATTGCGGACTATATCGTGACGGCAGCTGTCAGCGCCCTCTCCGCTTTCCTATATCTTGGAGTACCTCACCCAGAGATGTTTGCCGCCGCCGCCATCGCTATCATCGGGGCATTGAATTACTTCGGTCCCAAGCATACCGGGGGCGCCGCTGTGCTTGTTGCCGTTCCGACGGCTATCGTTGTTATTCTGCTCGGTCTCCTAGCTATTCCCCATTTGGGAGAAGCAGTGATTCACACGCAACCGCTTCACGGTGGGTTTTTCCATAATTGGAATGCGTTCGTTGCTATCGTTCTCGCGCTTTCGGGTGTGGAGGCGATCGCCAACTCGACAGGTGTGATGAAGCTCAATCCGGGCAGCACGCTTGAAAAACCGAATGTCTCCAAGACCGCCAATAAAGCCATTATCGTCGTCATGCTGGAGGTATGCCTCCTCACGGCCCTGTTAGGCCTCGCCATGGCAGCACTTCCGGGAATGGTTGCGGCCAATGGAGATGTCAATGCCCCAGGTGCCGAGGGGGTTCGCGACTACATGCTCCGCTACATGGCCCAGATCTTCGCAGGTAACCTCTTCGGGCCTGTCCTCGGACACATCGCGGCCTGGACTATCAGCATCGTTTTTGGCGTCCTTCTGCTAAGTGCCGTGAACACGGCGATCGTGGCTCTGAGCGGAATTTCCTTCCTGATGGCCCGCGACCAGGAGATGCCGCCGATCTTTGCAAAGCTGAACTCCTTCGGCGTCCCGAATGCCGGCCTTTTCTTTGCCGTGCTTGTGCCTGCGGGTTTGGTCATCGCCGTCAGCGATATGTCTGGTCTGGCCGATCTCTATGCTGTCGGCGTGGTGGGAGCCATTGCGGTGAACCTGGGTGCGACCAGCACAGACTGGAAGCTTCAACTTAAGTCGTCCGAACGCGCCCTTATGTTTGTGACTTTCGTGATCATGGCGGTGATTGAGATCTCACTGTTCATCGATAAACCGAATGCCAGGATCTTTGCCTTCACGGTGCTGGCCATTGGTCTGGTGCTTCGCGGGCTTGCCAAGGAAAGCTCGGAACGAAAGGCCAAGGCAGCTCAGGAAGCAGCTCTGGAGGCGGCCGTTCTGGCCATGGAGAGCACCGGCAAGACTTCCATCACAACATCCGGCGAACCTGCTTCTGCCTCCTCACCAAGAATTCCTATCGCTACAGGAACGGCTGCGGCGCCCGCGCCTGTCGCGAAAGCCTATAACGGCCCTGTCCTTGTTGCAGTAAGGGGTAAGGGGCGCACGCTCGATTTTGCCGTCAAGGAAGCCGCGGAGAACGGCCAGCCTCTCTATGTTCTTTTCGTCCGTGAGCAGCCGGTTATCGCGCCGGGTGATCGGCGTAGAAAATGGACAGAGGACAAGCAAGCCTGTGAGACCTTCGAGTCATTAAGAGATAAGGGGCTCGGTGAAACCATCATTCCCTGCTACGCCGTCAGCGATGCTCCGGCTCATACCATCGCTGATCTTGCTTCCACGATCGGTGCCGAGCGCGTCTTGCTCGGTGCTCCCCAGCGGAACACCCTGCTCCATGTGCTGCGAGGGAATATCATCCGCGAGGTGGCATCGCTTCTGCCTGATGACATTTATCTTCTGGTCTGCGTTTAGCCAATGGTACTTGTTTACGCGAAGCCGATATTCATGAACTTCCGCAACACGCTTTTTCTCATCACTTTGTTCGCCTCCGTGATCACGTCAGCAAGGCTCTTTGCGGGTGACATCACACCCGGGGATGCAAAGTGGCATGATGGGGAAGTGGTTACTGTCAAGGGTAAGGTAGTTGAGTTTCGTGAATTCTCTGGAGAGGCCTTCCTCGACATGGGTCAACGTCACCCCAAGGAAACCTTCACGATCTTCTGCGCACCCCAAACCAAGATCTCTCGAAAGGTTCTTTCACGCTTTGAGGGGAAAACCATTTCTGTAACGGGCAAGATCAATGTCTATCAAGGCCGCCCGGAAATCATACTAACCTCCCTTGATCAGATTTCTCGGAAATGAACGTTGAACGACTCAAATACATCATCTGGGCTGCAGACACTGCGCGCGCCGTCAAATTCTATACCTCCGTTTTTGGTGGGAAGGTCATCCGGGAGAACCCTGCCGTGACCGACATCGAGATCTGCAACGGGATCATCGGCATCCACGGGGGCGGCGAGGGTAAGCGCACTTGGACCGGCATGAGCTTTCAGGTGGCTGATGTGATCGCCGGAGCCGCGGA
>CAIXGT010000182.1 GCA_903919105.1 uncultured Spartobacteria bacterium
AGTGAGGCGTTATCCAGAGTGATCGGGCCTGCTGAACCTTCGAGATCGATGCGTTGAAAGCCGTTTTTGGGATGCTTTGCCGCCTCGTTCACGTCAGCCAGACCGTGGATCGGCATTCCGTTGATTTTCACCACCACCTTGTTGGCAAGTTCCTGAAGTCCGATGGTCTGTGACGAAGGGAGAACCGCCGAGAGGATGACTAGTCTTTTCTGATCTTTCGGCAAATCTTCCTGAATTGAATCAAGAGCAATGAGATTCTGAGGGGCGTCGTTTCTCCAGTTAACACCCCATTCGCGAAGGTAGGGTCTGCTCAGCTCCTGAAAGAGAAGCCCCCCTAGGAAAGTGTAAGGAACAGAGTCGCCCTGCAGGCGAGCTGGACTGATTTCGGCCAGCGTATTCCTTCCTTCCAGCGTTAGCGTTGTCGTTCCCAGCGTGCCGGTCCCTTCACCGGCGCTCCGGAAGTACACAATTTCCCCTTTATCGCCTGGTGAGGACTCCAGGGTGGCAAGATTGCTGAAGTTGATTTTTCCCAGGCGAGGGTCGGTGTAGTTTCCCTCGCCATCGATGGGCTTGCCGCCCGCACGAACGATAAGATCCCCCTTCCGGAGGCCTGCTTTCTCCGCCGGGCCGCCTGAATCAAGGGACGTGATGATGACACCATTGAGGTCTTTTCCTGCACCAAGCCATTCGCGCAATGTCTTTCCGCGTGCCTCTCCGTAGGTCAGTCCGGCGCGCGCCAATCCCGAGTAGCCGGGCTTTTCGCATTCCTTCAGGAAGCGACCGATCAGCGGTGAGGGTATAATGTCCGCCGATTGTGTGCGGGGATCGTAACGCATCACGAGGCCGGCGAGTTTTCCCTCGTGTAGCGCCGGAATGACAAAGCTTCCCTCCCGTTGCGGGATCGTCGTGGAAGCACGATAGAGCAGGTAAGCTCCTCCATCCGGGGAATAAGGCATCACCGCGACTGTGGTCAAGCTGGCAGGGCTTAGAGCAGGTGCTCCGTTAGGCTCGAGTTGGAGGATCTGAACAGTGCTCCCGGGCGTGATCATCGCGGCGAGTGAGAGGGGATGGGTTCCCTTGAGGAGTTCGGGTTCCACCGGCTTCAGGATTGCCAGATTGCATTCCTCGTCGATCGACTCAATGGTTGCCGTGCCCTTCGGTCCGTCCTCCGGCTTCTCCAAGCTAATGTAGCTTGCATGGGCGACCATGTCCGCCGTGACTAGAAGTCGTCCACCCTCGATGATCGTCCCAAGTCCGATGCGGGTGAACGGCTTCTTCTTGAGCCAGGGGCGCCTGTTATCGGGATATTGGATTGTCGATGTGACCCGGAGGACTGATTCACCTAGCCTTTGCGAAGGCGTATTCTTTTCCTGGCAACCCGTCACGAGTGACAGAAACGCAAGTAAAAGTAACCGGAGCATGTGAAGGAATCTTTTCATCGGTGGTTGCTTCGCGTCCTGAGATACTTAGACCCTTAGAGATTCCGGGGTGAGGGGATGCTGTAGGTTTTCATGATGCGGGGATTCGCTTTCAGCGCTTCTTCACGGCTCAGGATGATCGGCACCCCGACACCATCCAGGATCACGACATCGTAACGGGTCGGTTGATCGAATGCCGCGCTGACATCGGCAAGCGAACGGATTTTCCTTCCGTTAATCGAGTCCACGATCCCGGGACGAAGACCGTCACATTCCTTGTGGATGGGATCGGCCAGCACCCGGCTCAGAACGATGATCTCGGGCCGTTGCAGGTAGAGATGTTTTTCCACGAAGTTCTCAAAGGCCCGCTTGATCCTC
>CAIXGT010000183.1 GCA_903919105.1 uncultured Spartobacteria bacterium
ACGTAAGCGTTAACAACACCATCGACGGCGCCCACACCCTGACGATGGGGTCCATTAATATCGATACGGGTACCGTGACGAATCGGGCATTTAATTTCGGTAATTCCGGCAACGCCGTCTTCTCCGGAGTGATCGCAAATGGCAATGGCATATTTGCCAATGGTCTCATACTCAGCGGCGCCGGCACCACCACACTCTCCGCAGCCAATACCTACTCGGGCGGTACCACCCTGAGCACCGGTAAGCTCAACATCAACAACGCCGCCGCGCTTGGTAGTGGGACCTTCACCATCAACAGCGGTAAGTTGGACAACACTTCGGGCGCGGCAATCACAAACTCGCAGAACAATGCGCAGAACTGGAACGGCGACTTCACCTTCGTCGGCAGCAACGACTTGAACATGGGAACCGGTGCCGTGACCTTGGGTGCTGCTCGTACAGTCACCGTCTCGGCCAATAACCTGACCGTCGGTGGAGTGATCGGAGGCAGCTACGCCCTCACCAAGGCCGGCGCCGGTACACTAACCCTCTCTGGAGCGAACACCTACACGGGCAACACCACGGTCTCCGGCGGCAGTCTCATTGTCTCCGGCCTACTAGGCACGGCAGGATCTTATGCCGGGACGATCGCCGATGCCTCCTCACTGATCTTCTCGAACTCCTCCGCCCAGACCCTGACCGGCATTATTTCCGGATCCGGTTCACTGGCCATGTCCGGTCCCGGAACCCTGACCCTCTCGGGTGTCAACACCTACTCGGGCGGCACCACGCTGAATGCCGGCACCCTGGCACTCTCCAATGCCGCGGCTCTCGGCTCCAATGCACTGACGGTCGCCTCCAACGCCACCCTCAGCTCGCTGATCAACGAGAAAGTCACCAACAACGTCGCCATTGCCGGTAGCCAGACTCTGACCGTGACAGAGAACGCCAACACAACGCTCACCAACTCCGGGATCATCTCCGGAAACGGTGCAATCGTTCAGAACGGCCCTGGCACGCTGACCCTCACCAATGTCAACACCTACTCGGGTGGTACCACGGTGAACGGCGGCACATTGATTGGTACCAATGCCAAGGCCTTCGGTACAGGATCCCTCAATATCGCTTCTGGAACTCTGAACCTGGGCAACAACGTCATCACCAACACGCTCGGAACAGTCACCGGAGGATCGATTACTAACGGTACCATCACCAATAACGGCGGCTCCTTCACCTTCGCTAACGCAGGGGCCCTTACCATCTCGGCTATCCTGGCCGGTTCCGATAGTCTCACGCAGAGCGGCAACGGCACCACCACCCTCTCGGGAGTCAACACCTACACGGGAAACACCTACATCAGTGCCGGCGCGATCAATCTCACCTCGGCGAATTCCTTGCTTAGCAGCGGATCACTCAACATGTCTGGAATTAGCAAAACGATCTTTGGTACTGGTAGCCTCGCTAACAGATCATTCGCCAACAGCATCAATGTCACCTCCGGCACCGGCTTGATCGATAACAACTTGGGAGGCGGCACCCTGACCCTTTCTGGTGCCATCAATAATAGCAGCGGCGCAACCTTGAACCTTGCCGATGGTATCTTCTCTGTGAGCAATAACATCACTGGATCGGGATCTCTCCTGCTCACAGGTGGATCGACCCTGAACCTCGGTGCGTCCAATGGAATCTCGAGCTTATCATCCATCACTCTGGGTGGATCTGGTGACACTGGATTGCAAACCAACACACTGAACATGAATGGTTACAATCAGAGCCTCACAGGTCTGACCACTAGCGGTGGATCTGCCTACAATCAGGTGAATAACTCGGGTGCTAACGCCATGTTGACACTGCTCGGAAACTCCTCCTTCGGAGGGTCGCTCAATGGTAATCTCGGCCTCACGGTCTCCGGCACGTCCACGCTCTCCGGTTCGAATACCTATACCGGCACCACAACCATTGCGAATTATGGAAGACTTACTTTGGGTGCCAATGCCTACCTCACGGCAACTTCTAATGTGGTGGTCCAGAACGGTGCCTCTCTTCTCCTCGGCGGCACATCGGCAAATCAAGTAAATACTAATGCCCACGTGCAACTGGATGCCAATAGTACCCTCTCCATGGGTGGTAATGGTAGCACCCGCGCCACGGCCCAGACCTTCGCTACGCTGACACTGACTGGCAATAGCGTGATCGACTTTGCGAACCTCACGGGCATTTCTTCGCTCACCTTCACAACGATCGGCACCGGACTGGACACTTTCACCCTGTCAATCAATAATTGGAGTGGAACTAGCAGTTTTGGACCTAGTTCCTCTGGTGATGCAACCCACCTCTATGACTCGGCAGCGACCACCACGGGACTCTCCGCTACGCAACTCGGAAATATCAACTTCTACGGTACCTCTGGTCAGTTCCTGGGAACGGGCGGATTATCTGGAACGGAGATCGTGCCAGTGCCCGAACCAAGTGTCATGATCGCCGCGGCTCTGCTCCTCGGTTGGCTGCTCTTCATCAACCGCGGAGTCCTGATTACCCTGATCAACCGCCGCCGGTCTGCATAAGAGTAGCAGGTAGGCTGCGCACATTCCTCTGTGTTCCTTGTGCACGGCCGTAGGCCGTTGTGGCATAGGTCTTTTTGGGAATTAGACACAAAATGCACAGAATGCACGGGGCCCATGATTGCTATCGGGCGTATTCCACAAGGGTAGAATCCTGACAGGGATATCTTTTGCCTGCGTTCTTTGGGTGATCATCTGGACCGTCGATAAATACAAGGACTCGCGCAGAGGCGCAGAGACGCAGAGGAAAAGACAAAGGATTGGTTGCGGAGAGAATAGTCATCGGCACTCCCCTCAAATCAGAGAATCACTTGATTGAGGCTTTTCGTCATCCCATCTTTGCGTCTTTGCGTCTTTGCGCGAGATTTCTTCCCATGTTCATGCGTCAAATAAAACCGAAACCGCTCTAACGCCACTTTCCTCCCGGCAAGCGGTGCCGCCCTAACGGGATGCCTTCGGCATTCTATTGTCTGTCGATTGCTTACCCGGCCGTTGCTTCGCATCCGTTACGGCTCCCGGATCAGCCATCCGAGCGATGCTCGGACTGCCTTCGGCATGACTAAGCTTCGTTCCCACGAACCTTTTGCACCGGTTCCCACCGGCTTGGTTCAGGTTTCAGGTTTCAAGTTTCAGCTTTCCAGTTTCCTCCCCATCTGGCCCTCGACTCTCGACCCTCGACCCTCGACTCCGTATACGTGTCTGAACTACCGAACAGTACACCGCATCCACTCCTTCGAAGGCCGCCTTGCGGATCTCCTGTACTTGTTCTAAGATCTCATTGTGAGCACGATTACTGCAATTCTAGAACCCGATGTGGATGGAACCCTCCATCTGCCTCTTCCGGTTGAGATGCGCTCCTCGAAGCTGAAGGTGAAAGTGACGGCAACGCTTGAGAGCGTGGGGGCTCCAGTTGTAGCGACCGATTCTGAGATTAAGAAGAGGGTGGAGGCACTGGAGCAGTTGCGTAAACTCAATCCTTTCCGGGAGATCGCTGATCCTGTCGCATGGCAGCGAGAAGTCCGTAAGGATCGCCCGTTGCCTGGACGCGTCTGATCATGGTGCTGGACACCAATATCCTGATCTACTCCACAAAACCTGGTGGGGATTTCCTTTCTAAGTGGGTTGCAAGTCCGCGTGCTGTGATCAGCCTGATAGCTAGGATTGAGGCGCTCGGATTCCCCAAGATTTCACTAATTGAAATTCGAGCCCTTGATGCTCTTATAGCGACGCTTCCCGTCATCGGTCTGGAAGATGAGATTGTTTCGGTTGCAATAAGTCTCCGCCAGAGTCGAAAGATGGGACTTGCCGATGCGATCATCGCGGCGACGGCATTAGCTCATTCGTTACCACTGATCACCAGGAACGTTGAGGATTTCAAGAGTGTTGAGGGGCTTGAGGTGATCAATCCCTTTGAGATCTGATCTTTTGGCTCTCCGCTATTTGGAATGGGTGAATCTACTGGATCGAAAACAATCAGCACCTAGGCCTTTGGCTTGGAAAAGGATTTAGAAGAACCAAGCGAGGCAAGCAACGGCCAGGCAAGCCAACTCAGGAAACATATGTTCCTTCGTTTGATTCGCTCGCTCCCGCTCGTCTCACCACCTTTGGGCTACCATCAGAAGACCTTTCCCGGAACGGCAACTCCTACTGAGATCGCGGCTCATCTCGGACGTGCGCTCGATTTTGTGTAAACCCACCCCGACGTTTGCACGGCCAATACGATTATCATGTATGCGTGGAATGAACACGACGAGGGAGGCTGGCTCTGCCCCACCCGTACTCCCTCTGGGCAGCCTGACGCCTCCCGCCTCGACGCCCTTCAGGCGATTTTGAAATCCCGCTGAAGCCGCCTCTTCACGATCTGGAAGTTTTCGTTTAGCTGCAACGGCGGCAAATCAACGGCCGGGCAAGTAGACGCAGTGATGGGATATGGGAATTATCGCGCAAAGGCGCAAAGGGACAGGGGTAGAAGGGCTGCCGGGGCTGAAGAGACTAAAGGTAAAAGCCGACTCCCTGAACGAAACAATCTCCCGGATGGAGGAAAGGATGATTCCCGAATGAAGGTGGCTCAATTCTTCACATCATGGACGCTTAGGGAGCTTTCGGGCAGAGGCGAATTCAACTAGTAATTGTCGTTCGTCCTGTTCAGTCTAGCCCCAGCCCCCCAGTAATGAACCCACATTCTTGTTCAAGGTCTCTTTTTGGAGTGATTCTTGGTTGCATGACTCTTTTGACATCATCCGTTCATGCGGAGGGGGTTCTCCCGGTGTCGCAGCTCAAGCCTTACGTCGATCAGTTCAATGCCGACGACCGGGAGTCCTTCCAGGGAAGCTTTCCCAATTCGCAGGCATGGGAGTTTTTGTCGGCGAACATTCCGCTGTTCGAGTGTCCGGACAAAGAAATCGAGAAAACGTATTATTTCCGCTGGTGGACGTTCCGCAAGCACCTGGTGGAGACCCCGGACGGATGGGTGATCACCGAGTTTCTGCCGAATGTGAGCTGGTCCGGAAAATACAATACGATCAACTGTGCCGCAGCCCATCAAATCCGGGAGGGACGCTGGCTCAAGGATCAGAAGTTCGCCAAGGGATATCTCGACTACTGGTTGACCAAAGGAGGCCGCGTGCATGCCTACAGCTTCTGGGTGGCTGATTCGGCGCTTGCTTGGTGCGAGGTGACGGGCGACCAGAAGCAGGCGGTCGCATGGCTTCCGCTGCTCGTCAAGAACTACCAGTCCTGGGAAGCTTCCAATCTCGATCCGGTCACGGGATTGTTCTGGCAATGGGACGGTATCGACGGAATGGAGGGATCCATCGGTCTTCATGGGTTCCGCCCCACGATCAATAGCTACATGTACGGCGACGCCCTTGCGATCGCGCGCATCGCCGAGATGTCGGGACAACCCGATCTGGCTGTTACTTACCGCGCCAAGGCGGAAAAGATCAAAAAACTCGTGCAGGAACGCCTTTGGAATGAAGAACATCAGTTCTTTGAAATCCGCCGTAGTCCGTTGGGGCTTGGCGTCGCGCGCATCTGGGTGAACAACGATCCGGCCCTTACGCAAACGGCCAAGGTTTCCGCCTCCACCCCCGGAAAACCCGATCTCCTCAAGGACTCCCGCGTGCCCGTCAAGTCGTCCGATTTGTCGCTTGGAGCATTCCAATTTGACCGCCGCATCGGCACCAAGGAGTGGATCCAATACGACTTTCCACAGGAGACCGACATCTCAAGCTGCCAATTCTTTCTCGCGAATGCCGGCATCTTTGTTCCCCCTCAGTCCGTCAAGGTCTTCCAACTCTCGGAGGGCGGATGGAAGGAAATACCGCAGAGTCCCGACGGGCCGCAATCCAAGGCATCCCCTAATGCCAAGCCTCGCCCTGAAAACGGGAGCAGCAAGGGGAGCCCTTTCTTGCTCAGCCGCTGGAATGTGATTTCGTTCCCTACCATCCGCACGCGCGCGATCAGGTTGGAATTCGAAATGGAAGGGACCGACCGCCAGGCTGCACAACTCTCTCAGGTGCGGGAACTCATCGGATACGTGCCGTGGTGTTTCAACCTGCCCGATAGCAAATACGGTGTGGCCTGGAAGCAGATCACCGATCCGAAGGGGTTCTCCGCACCCTATGGACTCACCACGGCCGAGCAGCGGCACCCGGAGTTTGCGGTTCAATACGACCGCCATGAGTGCATGTGGAACGGCCCTATCTGGCCCTTTGCCACAACCCAGACACTCAACGCGCTGGCGAATTACTTGAATAACGAGCCGCAGCCTACGGTCACCCGGAAAGATTACTTCGAAGCCCTCCGCACCTATGCCCTGAGCCAGCGTCTGAAGCTCGAGGACGGCAAAGTCGTGCCGTGGGTCGATGAGGACCAGAATCCCTTCACCGGAGACTGGATCGCGCGCACCTGCATCCTTGCCTGGGAGAAGAAAGACCCGAAGAAGTGGCAGATCAAGGGAGGCACTTCCGATCGCGGCAAGGACTACAATCACTCGAACTTCTGTGATTTGGTGATCAACGGCCTTGTAGGGTTGCGACCGCAGGCGGACAACACCGTGGTGGTCAACCCACTGGTCCCGGAGGGTCTGTGGGAGTACTTCTGCCTCGACCGGGTGTCGTATCACGGCCGGATGCTGACAATCCTCTGGGACAAGACGGGAAAGCACTACGGCAAAGGGGCAGGTTTGCGAGTGCTGGCGGATGACAAGGAAATCGCCAGCAGCCCGACCCTCTCGAAGGTGACTGGGAAACTCTCAAAACAACAATCTCCCAAAACAAAAGCTCGGACACCCGAAGGAAATCCTCCGGCGTTGACGGTGAGCACATGCAGTTCCACATTGACGCCCCTTTTTATCCACGACGTGCCATGACCTCGTTACGCCGCCTCGTACTCCTCTTCACCCTGTTGCTTACGGCGCTAGCCGCAACAGCTGGCGCTCAAAATTCCACCCCGGTTGCTGCCCCTTCCCCCGCGGCGCCCGCCGAGTTGCCTGTGTCATCGACCCCGCCTGCACCAATCAACAATCCCTTGAACAAGGGGCGTGGGCCGACCTTCGATGATGCTCATGGGGTGGTTCGTAACGGGAAAGTATATCTTTTTGCCTGCCATGATTTCTCGCCTGAAAACAGGAACTATCTTCTCAAGGACTGGTGGGTCTGGTCATCCAGCGATCTGATCGACTGGAAGTTGGAAAGTGTGCTCCGGCCCGAAACGACCTTTATTGGCAAGCCGTTCAATGACTGCTGGGCAACGTTCGGAGTCGAGCGTGGAGGCAAATGGTATTGGTATTTTGCTGCGGGTCCGCAGCAAATCGGCGTTGTTACAGCCGACTCGCCTGCAGGCCCCTGGAAGGATCCGCTGGGTGCTCCCCTGATCCCCCAAGGGATGTATCCTACCGCCGCTAGAGATCCCGACATTTTCATTGATGATGACGGCAAGGCTTACATGATTTTCGGGGCGTTCCGTTATTTCATCGTCCGGCTGAATGATGATATGATCTCCGTGGGGGAAAAGGCTCATCCAGTGCTCATCAATCATGCTCGCGGACCCTATGGTGAAGGCAAAACGGACGACAAGCCCTCACTGCACAAAAGGAACGGCCTCTATTACCTGTCGTGGTCCAGCTTCTACGCCGTTGCAAGCAATGTGTATGGTCCTTATGAGTACAAGGGGAGCGTCATCGATGCCGAGCATGTTGCGCCCGAGTTCCTGCGCAAAAGGGAGCGACTTTTCATCGATCGCCACGGCAACTTTTTCCAATACAACAACCAGTGGTATTACGTTTTCAACGATCAAAGCCAACCGGGAAGGAGTGGTTTCTACCGCGACTCGATCATGACCTATGTCCATTACAAGGACAACGGCGAGATCGCTCCTGTACGGATTGACTCGCTTGGCGTCGGACAATACGACGCGACGCGCCCACAAATTGAAGCAGAGGATTATTTTAAAGCTGTCAAAGCCGAACAGCGGGAGTGCTCAGCCGGGGGGTTCGAATTGCGCGGCCTTGCCTCGGGAAGTGAACTCTACTACCCGAACATCCATAACGTCCCCCCGGATGCAAGAATGACCATTTCGGTGGCAAGCGCTGATCCGAAAGGTGGGCTGATCGAGGTCAGGGAGGGTCGGCCAGACGGGAAATTGCTCGGCAGTATCCCTGTCCCCAAGACGGGGGGATGGGACAAGTTCCAATGCGCTGTCTGTCCCCTGAATAACGCTGCGGGTGATGTCTCGCTGTGTCTTGTTTTCAAGGGAAGCGAGCAGGAGTTTTGCCGCTTGGATTGGCTGGCTTTTGCTCCAAGTAAAGAAGGAGTCAACAAACAAAAATGAACATCTCTAAAATAACAGTTGGGATCGGGGGACTTCTGGCTCTTGCCATGACCCTCCATGCTACGGAACTCCACGGGACAACCAACGCCATCGCGCCGCAGGAAGCTGTAACAGCCAAAAGCGCTCCAGTGATTCAACCCACGTTCACCAGTGTGAGCTACGGGCAAGACCCGGCGCAGATCATGGATGTATGGTTGGCTAAAGCCGACAAGCCGACACCTGTTGTCGTCTTTATCCATGGGGGTTCCTGGGAATCCGGTTCGCGTGGATCCGTCCAAAAGCAGGGGTTGGCTTCGCTTCTAGAAGCGGGAATTTCGGTTATCTCGATTGATTACCGGATGCTCCCGGCCGCCAACCGGGCCGGCATCAAGCCTCCTGTGAAATGGCCCTTAAGTGATGCGGCGCGAGCACTTCAGTTCATTCGCAGCAAATCTGCCGAGTGGAATCTGGACAAGAGCCGCATCGGTCTGATGGGAGTATCCGCAGGTGGTTGCTCCTCTCTTTGGCTGGCGATGCATGATGACATGGCCGATCCGAAAAGCCCCGACCCTGTCGCGCGGGAATCAACGCGAGTGGCCTGTGCAGGAGTGCTCATCGCCCAGACCACGCTCGATCCGAAGCAGCTGTTTGAATGGTTCAAGGAACCGGCTTACGGGGGGCATGCATTCGGATTTGTCAAACCCAAGGAGAAGCGAGTCGTCAGCGATATGGATGCATGCCTGGCAGCAAGAGATCAAATCCTGCCCTGGATCAAGGAGTACTCGCCCATTGAGTGGGCCAGTGCCGATGATCCACCAATCTTTCTCGCATACAGTACTGTGCCCCAGCCCGGCGACAAGCCGCAGCTGGACTCAGTCCACGGTGCGGCCTACGGGATCCATTTGAAGGAACGGCTCGATCAGCTGGGCGTGGAATGTCATGTCGACTATCCGGTTGGATGGACTAATCCGGAACCGCCGAACATGAAATTCCTGATTCAGAAACTCAGTGCGAAACAGTGACCCTTCCCGGCAAGGCGAAAGAGCTTCAGTTCACAGCATGAAGACGATCAGACTCCCTATCCTTGCCTCGCTGCTTCTCTCGGCTTCGATGCAAGCCGCCGTCATGCCCTTGCCCGAGCTTCCTGTAGCAGGCTCAGTCGTGTATGCCCCGCATCCGCATTTCCGATGGAAGAGGGAGGCGGATGTGAAGATCGATGAAGTCCATCGTCTCCAGATTGCAAGAGACCAGTTGTTCAGTGACATCGTGTCTGACGACAGGCTGGAGGTGGTCTCACGGTTCGTACCGGTGTGCCCGCTTGAACCCGGCAAGTATTGGTGGCGTGTGCGGCGGGGCGAGGGGGACTGGTCGATGACGGTGCCATTCGAGGTTCGCGCCCCCCAGTGTGTGGTCACTGTTCGAGCGGGCAGTGACGCAGCGACAGTGGCCCGTGCGATTCGGGAGGCTGCGGCACACACACCCGCACGGGTGGATTTCGAGCCGGGCGAGTATGCGCTGGTGCCGGCGGAGGAACCAAGGAGCCTGATCACCCTGGAGAAGGTTACGGATCTCACGATAGACGGTCATGGGGCAACGTTAGTGCTTGGCGGAGCGTTTCTCCAATTGAACAATTGCCGGCGTGTGACAATCCAGAATCTCACGGTGACCGGCAAACGTCCGGGCCACACGCTGGTGCGGATCCTCCGGAAAGAAAACGATCAAGGCTCCCTCGTCGTGAAGCCGGAGCTGGGCCACGATCCGGATGTCCCGTTTTATTTCCAATCTGGAAAGAACTTTGGCGGGAGCTTTCTAGGATGCATGGATCCCGATCATCCCGGCCGGGAGGTCACCGGAGCTCTCGTTTCGGCGAGGTGGGCGACTGTCGTGCCGTTGCCGAACGAACCCGGAGTTTTCGCTTTCAGCCGTGTGCCAACCGCCACGCTTGACCTTTTCCCCGTCGGCGCCACCGCGATCGTCACGCTGTATCGCTGGAGATGGCTGGAGATGGTTCGAGGAGAAGAATGCACGTTGAGTCATGTGACGGCCGTGGATTTGCCCGGGGCCTTCAGCGGCGGTGGATCCTCCGCCAAGAGTTACCTTTCCTGTAGGGTTCAGCGTCGTTCACCGGGAGATTATTACGGTGGACATTCTGCCACGGGGAGCGGCCGCATCGGCGAATGGATCGAGAACTGTGAGTTCGAATACCTGCCGGATGATGGCCCCGCTGAGCAATCGTTCCGCAGTGTGATCACGGCCACCAGCGGGCCGGACTCTGTGCTCATCGCGGGAAATAGCAACGACTCCGCAGTGCAGCCCGGTGACCGGGTGTCGCTGGTGGACCTGAAAGGGCTGCGAGGCGCTTCGGCCACCATCGCGAGCGTGACGCAGCGCGGCGGCTCCCTAGTCATCCAATTAGACCGGACGCTGAGCGAGTTGGCGGAGAAGCTTGGCGGGACCGTCGCCGCCGAGAAAAAAAATATCTTCCTCTACGTGGATGCGCCGAGCAACGAAGACTTTGTTTACCGGCACAACCGGCATTTCGGAGGGAAGGGGCACGGTGTTAAATTCAACGGCACGCGGGGCTGGATCGCCGACAGCACCTTTGAAAACATCAACGGCAATGCAATCATGGCAGGCTACATCTCGGCAGTCTCAGGCCACGGAGCAAGCGATGTACTCATCAGCGGCAACTCCATTACCCGGTGCGGATGGACGCCGATCTGCTCGACCTCGGAATCCCGACTGGCAAGCAATCTGATCATTCGCGACAACACCGTCCGTGAAATCCGCGATGCGGCAATCGCAGTGATCGGCTACAATGGTGTCAAGGTCACGGGGAACACTTTTTCCTCCAGCACTCTTCCTGCCTTGGGCGCGTGGGTGGTTTTTCAAGACAGTACGAATATTGATTGCCGGGCCAACCGATTCCCGGGCGGCTTGCCCGAGAGCAGGACTGCGGAAAGGGAGTGGGACAACAACCGACCCTATTTTTAGGCCATGCTGAAATCCCTTACGAATCCTCTTATGAGATCGCTAGCACTGCTTTTACTTATCTCCACGGTGGCGTTTGCCGACGACCTCGCGCAACAGTTCCAATCGCCCCCCGCCAGTGCAAAACCGCACATCTTTTGGATGTGGATGAACGGCAATATCACCAAGGAGGGCATCACCGCAGACCTGGAAGCCATCCAACGTGTCGGTATCGGAGGCGTACAGATTTTCAATATCTCAGAGGGCATTCCGCACGGAACGGTTCAGTTCAACAGCCCGGAGTGGCGCGAGCTTGTCAAGTATGCGGTCACGGAAGCCGACAGGCTTGGGCTTAAACTCGGTATGCACAATGCTGCGGGCTGGTCCTCGAGCGGCGGTCCTTGGAATACGCCGGAGCACAGTATGCAGATCGCCGTTACCAGCGAGAAACAGGTGCGCGGACCGGCTCGCTTCGAGGAGGTGATACCGCAACCGAAGGCGAACCTTGGCTTTTATCGGGATGCGGCCGTGCTCGCCTTTCGAACGCCGAAAGCCGAGTTGGAGCCTCTTCCCGCGCCGCTGAAGATCACCACCAGCGATGGAAAAACGGATGCCACCGGGCTGCTGCATACCAACCCTGCCAAGCCGGTAGTGCTACCGGCGCCCACCCCGCTGCAGCCACAATTCATTCAGTGGGAATTCGCCCAGCCGCAGACAGCCCGGACACTTTGGGTGACACCAGGCCGCGGGGTGATTCGTCGCCAAGGCCAGATTGAGTCCTCTGATGATGGCAAAACATTTCGGAAAATCGCAGCCTTCACCCTGCAGCGCGCCGATGAGCAGCAAGTCCTGACCTTCCAGCCGACGAAGGCGCGGTTCTTCCGGCTTCTCTTTACCGGCGCCGATCCGAGTTCCCCAAAAATCGTCATTGCCCAAGCTGAGTTTTCGCGGCGGATGACCGTGGATAGCGTGAGCAAAAAATCGTTGCAGGCATATGCTCCTGGCCCTTACGCCGAAGTCGTGGGGGATGCCACACCGGAGGAGGTTGTCTCCTCGAGCGATGTGCTGGACCTGAGCAAGCAAATGGCCACGGATGGAAAGCTCACGTGGGATGTGCCTGCGGGAGATTGGACCATTGTGCGCGTGGGCCATACCTCCAACGGCAGAAAAAACCACCCAGCTCCTCCTGAGGCAACCGGCTTGGAATGTGACAAACTGAGCAGCGAGGCCGTCCAGGCGCACTGGGACAGCCTGATGGGCCTGCTCACAAAGGAAGTCGGCCCCCTGGCCGGAAAGAGCTTTGCCAATGTGCATGTCGACAGCTGGGAAGTCGGCACCCAGAACTGGACGTCGAAGCTGCCCCAGGAGTTTGCCAAACGGCGCGGCTATGATCTGTTGCATTTCCTACCGGTGCTGTCGGGACGAGTGGTGGACAGCCCGCAAATCACGGACCGCTTCCTTTGGGATTTTCGGCGCACCATTGCCGATCTGTTTGCGGAGAATTACTCCGGCAAATTCGCGGAAATGGCCCACAAGTCCGGCATGACTTACTCCGTGGAGCCGTATGGGAGCATTCCGGGAATGGACTTGGAGTATGGCCGCCATGCCGACATCCCGATGACCGAGTTCTGGACAGCCGGCGAATTTACAATTCCCCCCAAACTTGCGGCTTCTGTGGCCCATACCAACGGGCGCAAGGTCGTCGGTGCGGAAGCCTTTACTGCGCGGATTCCCTGCAGTAAGTGGGTCAATGATCCCTTCTCGATCAAGGTGCAGGGCGATGCCGCCTGGTGCGGAGGGGTGAACCGGTTCGTGTTCCACCGCTACGCTCACCAGCCATGGACACATCCGACACACTTCCCCGGCATGACGATGGGCCAGTGGGGGATGCATTTCGAGCGCACCACCACATGGTGGGAGCAGAGCAAGGCATGGCTGGCCTATATCGCACGCGCGCAATTTCTTTTGCAGTCGGGGCAATTTGTCGCCGACGTGCTTGTCTACTGCGGGGAGGATGTTCCCGGCGGCATGCGCTACATGCCCATGAGCAATGTCCCAAAAGGTTATGATTACGACGGCTGTGACGCCGAGACGCTTAACCTCGCTTCCGTCAAAGATGGACGCATTGTCCTGCCCTCGGGGATGAGTTACCGGGTGCTGGTGTTGCCGGAGAACAAGGCGATGCGGCCGGAGATCGCCCGCAAGATCAAGGAGTTGGTGGCTGCCGGCGCAACGGTCATCGGCCCCAAGCCGGATCATGCCCCGGGCCTCCAAGCCTACCCGGGCTGTGATGACGAGGTACGCAAATTAACGAGTGATTGGGGTGTGCTTTCCGGCAAGCCAGTAGGAAGTGTTCTCTCTTCGCTCGGGGTGAAGCCGGACGTTGAGTTCACCGGCGGCAACGATGCGCAACTCCGTTCCATTCACCGCAAAGTGGATGATACGGACGTGTATTTTGTCGCCTGCCCGAGCATGCAGGCTGAGGATTGCGTCGGCACGTTCCGCGTGTCCGGTAAGCAGCCCGAGCTGTGGCACCCGGATTCCGGGCGGATTGAGCCGTGCGCCGTCTGGCGGGAGGTGGACGGGCGTACCGAGGTTCCATTGCACTTTGACCCTGCAGGTTCCGTATTCGTTGTGTTTCGCGAACCGGCAAAGGACGATCACTTGGTTGCGGTCAAGGGGGACGGCGCATCGCCGAACTCCTTTGAGATCGGCACGCAGGAGTTGCTCACCCGTGCACCGGGCCGGTTTACGTTCACCTATGCCTCGGGTCGGGCGACAACGCTGGAGGTCAAGGAGGTTGACTGTCCGATGGAGCTCTCCGGGCCGTGGCAATTGACTTTCCCTCCCAACTGGGGGGCTCCGGCGGAAATCACACTGGATAAGCTGATCTCATGGACACAGAATCCAGACCCCGGAGTGAAATATTTCTCCGGCACGGCGACCTACCGCAAACAATTCCAATACAAGGTGGATAAACGGGGAGGAAAGATCGAACTCGATCTCGGCGCGGTGAAGAATCTGGCGGAGGTTCGCTTGAACGGGAAAAATCTGGGTATTCTCTGGAAACCTCCCTTCCGCCTGGATGTCACCGACGATATCCGCACCGGTTCCAACGATCTTGAGGTGAGTGTGACCAATCTCTGGGTGAACAGGCTGATCGGTGACGAGCAGTTGCCTGAAGATTGCCAATGGAACGGCGTCAGCTTGAAGGAATGGCCTCAATGGCTGCTGGATGGGAAGCCGAGTCCCACCGGTCGCTTGACGTTCACAACATGGCACCATTGGACAAAGAACGATCACCCCTTGGAGTCGGGGCTCCTCGGTCCGGTGACCCTGCAGACGATGGAGAAATTTGAGATTCCCCAACGGTAAACGAATCTTAACCCACCACCATATGCGCATCCACACACTCGTCCTGTTTTCCCTTCTCACGCAGATCGCACTTGCCGCGACACCGCAGGCGCCCACGGAACTGCGCACTTGCTACACGAAGGATCCCCTGGGCATTGACACGCCCAAGCCAGTTTTTGGCTGGATCGTCAACGACACCGAGAGAGGTGCGGTGCAATCGTCCTACCAGATCATCGTTTCATCCAGCCGTGCGTACTGCGAAGCAGGCAAGGGGGACCTCTGGGACACAGGAGAAGTACACACTGCCGAGCAGAACGACATCCCTTACGGGGGAACGCCCCTCGCCAGTAAAACCGCCTACTGGTGGAAGGTCAGGACTTGGAACAAGGATGGGCAGGCAAGCCCATGGAGTGTTCCCGCCACGTTTGAAACGGCGTTTCTGAAAAAAACGGAATGGGCGGCCCAATGGATCGGCGGAGACTATGAACGGTACCGGACGGTTGCCACGCTGCCTTCCGATAAAAAAATCATCCAGGCCCGGGCCTACATCTCGGCCAAGGAGATGTTTGACCTTAACATCAACGGCGAACGTGTCGGCGGCGACCGCGTGCTGGAGCCCGGTTTCTCCCGCTTTGATGTCAGGATGAGATACTGCACCTACGATGTGACGTCGAACCTGCACGGAGGCGTCAATGTCATTCTTGTGGCGCTGGGCAATGGACACCTCCAGCACTTTTATCTCAAATCGGCGGAGCGTGAGTTTCTGCTGCAGATCGAAGTCCGATTCAGCGACGGCACGACGGCGCTCATTCTCTCCGACAACGAGCATTGGAAGGGCACGCGATCCGGTCCTGTCGTGCCGCTCCCCACGACCAAGAGTGAACTCTACCAAGGCGTGACCTACGACGCCCGCAATGAGGATGATGCGGCTAACCCCGCCTATGACGACAAGGACTGGACTCAGATCCGGACGTCCAAGCCGATCGCACCCGGCACTCTGTTAGTCGCCCAAACCACACGGCCGACGAAGGCGACCAGTTTGGTCACGCCCGTCGCCATGACCCAGCCCCTTCCCGGCGTTTATGTGTTCGACATGGGCAGGAGAATCAATGGGTGGTCGCAACTCACAGTGCAAGGCCCGCGCGGTTCCACAGTGACCCTCAAACACGGTGAGAAACTCTATACTCCGGACTCCTGGGCGGATTACTCGTTCTCGCTCAATGCCACCATCATCGAAGGGGCTGCGGGCATCCGTTTCCGCATCGCGGATGACGACAATTATTATCTCTGGCAACTCCGTGCGGATGGAGGTCTGGTCGAGCAAAAGAAATTCAAAGGCGTCTGGACCGAAATCAAGAAAATCCCCATGGAGTTCAAGAAGGGAACGACCTATGCCGTGAAGATCGAACTGGCTGGTTCCACCATCAAGACGAGTATCGACGGCAAACTCATCGACACCACGGAAGATAATACCTTTGGCAGCGGAAAAGTCGGCTTCTGGCAGAAAGGAGATCAGACGGCCTCATTCGATCACCTTGTGGTCGAGCCCGCCAGTCATTGGGATTACAGCACGAGAAGCCCCTACGCCATGAAGAGCGGATGCAGCGACGAGGGCCTCTGGATCAACCGAGAGAATCTCGTCGTCACCAAACCCGCCGATGACAAAAAAGGACTTAACCGCAAATTCACGCTCAGAAATAACGAGAGAATGATGAGCTATGATGGCGGGGTGACCGGGCAGGTGGACCAATCCAACCTGCATGTCTTTCCAAGCTACCACTTCGCTGATGCCACCGAACGCTATACCTTGAAGGGTGGAGCCCCGGAAACCTGGGAGCCGCGTTTCACTTCCCACGGGTTCCGCTACGTGGAAGTGCATGGGTTCCCCGGTATTCCGACGCTGGATAGCATCAAGGGGCGGGTGTCCCATCAATCGCTGGATGAGAATCCGGGAAGTTTCACCTGCTCGAATGATTTGCTTAACAAGCTGCATCAGGCTTGCGCAAACACTTATCTTAACTGTGCGCAGCACGGAATGCCGGTGGATTGTGATCAGAGGGATGAGCGCATGGGGTGGACGGGTGATTCCCACCTCTCAGCACCTGCGGCCTACTACAACTTCGATGTCATTAATTTCTATGACTCGTGGATGGACGACCTGATGGACACACAGGCGACCAACGGCTCGGTTTTCAGCATAGCGCCCACGCTGACCGCCGCCCACATCGGGACCTGCAAAAGCACGACATGGACGGCAACCTATCTTCTGACGCCATGGGAAACCTACATGGCTACCGGCAGCAAGGAGTTCCTGCGCAAGCGTTATCCTAGCATGAAGGCGTTCGCAGATTTTCTGGCGACGGATCATGTGGTTGATTACATCGACTCTAAGGATCAGTACGGAGATTGGGCGGCACCCAAGATCGGCACGGCTCACGAGGTACATGCCACCGGAACACGTTCGGAATTACTCGCCACCCCGTTCCTTTACCGCTGCATGGTCTTGCAGTCGCACATCGCTGCGGAATTGGGAATGAGCAAGGATGCCGAGCATTACGCCGATCTGGCCAAGAAGGTTCAGGATTCCTTCAATTCGAAATTCCTTGTCGACCAAGCGGCCTATCGAGACGGGAAGCCCGTTGACAAGCAACCCAAAGGAATTTCCACGCAGACGGGGAACTCGCTGGCTCTTGGTCTTGGCATTTGCCCTCCGGAAGCGAAGCCCTTGGTCGCTCAAACGCTGGTCGATCAGATTGCTCAAAATAACGGATATCTTTCCACCGGGGGACTCGGGGTCAAATGCCTCCTCGGCGTGCTCTGCGAAAACGGTCACGAGGAAGTCGCTTATCAGCTTGCGACCAACACGGGATACCCAAGTTGGGGGAAATGGATCAAGGATGGCCTGACCTCCACTTGCGAATTCTGGGATGGCTCCAAGTCGCAAAGCCATCATTGGTTGCAAGGGCCCCTGGACTCCTACTTTTACAAATATCTGGCCGGTATATTTCCGACCAAGCCGGGTTATGAAGAATTCACCGTCAAACCCCACATCAAGAACGATCTGACCGAAGTGTCCGCAACGGTTAACACCGTCAGGGGAAAAGTGTCCGTGAGTTGGAAGAAGCCGGGCGCGAAGCAATTCGTGCTGAATGTGACAGCGCCTGCGAACACAAAGGCGACGGTTCATATCCCCACAATGGGGCTAGGCGCGGCCAATGTTGTTGTTTCTGAAAACGGTTCGGTGATCTGGAATCACGGGGTCGCTACAAAGAATGGCTCGGACATCAGCGTCACGGGAAGCGAGGGTGATGACGTGGTATGCCACATTGGCTCCGGCTCTTACAACTTCGTCCTCTCCCCATCACAAAAATGAAATCTTCTGTTTATTCAGTGGGTAGAGCACACGCCAAACTGGTCTCAAATTCAGAGCCCATACCTCAATGGGGCTTAATCTGTTATCTCCCTTTCTGCATGGCGTAGAAGCAAGATAAAACGATGAAATACCCCCGATACACGATCACAGCCCTGAGCGTCCTGCTGCTGTCATCGGTCGGATTGCACGCTGCCAGTGATGCACAACCCGCCATTCA
>CAIXGT010000184.1 GCA_903919105.1 uncultured Spartobacteria bacterium
GAATACGGAGTCGTGGCTAAAGTACGGGGAACTCTTTTACGACCTCTACCATCACGGCTACAGCGTGATTTCCTATGACCATCGAGGCCAAGGACTCTCACCCCACTTGGTTCATGCCAACCCCCAGATTGGCCAGATCGATAGCTTCGACCTCTACGCGGCGGATCTCAATGCTCTTCTCCAGCAGGTGATTATGCCGGAGAACCATGAG
The DNA here is from genome assembly GCA_903919105.1 of uncultured Spartobacteria bacterium. The sequence goes on from CAIXGT010000184.1 coordinate 212, forward strand.
AAACTCTATCTGCTTGCTCACTCGATGGGAGGGGCTGTCGCCCTTGATTACCTGGAACGCTATCCCTCGCCGTTTCAGGCCGTTGTCCTGAGCGCCCCGATGCTCAGAATCAACACGGCGCCATATCCCGAATCGGTGACACGACTCCTCATCGCACTGCTTAACACCACCGGAATCGGTGATCACTACGCCCCGGGGAAGCATGATCACGACCCGACGGAACCCTTTGAAGGAAACTCAATCACATCGAGCAGGAACCGTTGGGATGCAAACCAGCTCGTCTGGAAGAGCAATCCTGATGCCGTCTTGGGAGGTCCTTCAATCAATTGGGTGGATCAGGCGATGACTCGCACAGCTCTGATCAGAAAAAATCTTCCCACAATCAAAGACCACATCCTGATGCTCCAAGCCGGCAAGGATCAGCTCGTCATGTGTCCCGATCAAGACATGGCCTGCAAAACGACCCCCGACGCCCATTTGGTAAAATTCCCCGACTCAAAACACGAGATCCTGATGGAACGCGATGAGATCCGGGACCGTGCCCTCGGGAAGATCCTGGAGTTCTTTAAAAACTGATCCCTTGACCGGACCGCCGGGAAAAGAGACACCTAAGCCTTAAGAATTCACATTTTGGATCCAATGCTCGGATCTAATGCTCACAGACTCGACTTCATCTAAAACTCTCTCCACTCCCATGAATGTTCTCACCATCGACATCGGCGGCACCCACGTAAAAATTCTTCTAACTGGCGAGACAGAGCCACGCAAGATGCCATCAGGATCTGGCTTTACCCCCCTTCAAATGGTCAAAGACGTGAAGATGCTCGCAAAGGGATGGAACTTCGATGTGGTGTCGATTGGCTTCCCTGCTCCGGTCCATAATAACCAACCGGTTGCCGAGCCCTTCAATCTCGGCGGAGGCTGGGTCGACTTTAATTACGAAAAGGCCTTTGGATGCCCGGTCAAAATGATCAACGATGCCGCCATGCAGGCCCTCGGCAGCTATAAGGGTGGAACGATGCTTTTTCTCGGCTTGGGAACAGGATTAGGTAGCGCCGTGGTGAATGACAGCGCCATCCTGCCAATGGAACTGGGTCATCTTCCCTTCAAGAAGAAGACTTTCGAGGATTATGTCGGCAACCACGGGCTCGAGGAGTATGGAAAAGGGAAGTGGAAGAAGCATGTCTTCCAGACCATCGAACTCCTTATGGCGGCCATCCTGCCCGACTATGTGGTGCTGGGTGGCGGCAACGCCAAGCTCCTGAAGGAAATGCCGCCTGCCTGCATCGCCGGAAATAATGCTAATGCCTTTGAAGGAGGATTCCGGATGTGGTCAGGTCCTGCGGATAGCGCTGTGGATCAAGATCCCGGAGTTCACAAGGCAGCGCGTGCGACGCGTAAGAAGAAAGCAACTGCGCCGAAGGTAGGAAAAGCGCAGAAGTAATCGCTCGTCTGGAGCAGAAGTACGGGTGCTCTGAATCCGGCGAGGCCCTCGGCGCTTAACAGTACGCGCTTGGCCACACTTAGGACACTTATTCCAATCTCAGGAGATACACTTCCGGGGAGACGACCAGTTTGGGCAGATACTCAAGCAGATGCAGATCACAGGTCACCATGGGAGCACTTAGCTGCAGGGAGAGTGCAAGGTATTGGGCCTCTGATCCGGAAATTCCGAAATCGATGGCCATCCTGAGTGCACGCAGGGGATCAGGAACTTGCTGACGAGTCCCCAGACGCATCCTGATCTCCTTCCAGAGTTCTTCCATTGCCAGAGCCTCGTCATCCGTTCTCCCTACCGCCGCCAAGATGTTCAGCATTTCGTGATTGAGAATCGGAGGGGTGACCCAGTCAGGATCCCTTCGATAGAGTTCCCGAACCGTTCCCGACATATCACCCTCCAGAAAAAGGAAGCTTACCAAGGAAGCATCAGCGATGATCATCAGCGGGTCTCCCTTCTGATTTCGGAAATCAAGTCGCGCCCGATCGATGCTCTGGATCGATAGATTGGAGGCAAGGGACCCTGCCTTGTTGGCACTGCTCTTGCCTTGAGTCCATTCCTCAATAATTCTGCGATAAGATCCTTAAGGCTCGATCTCTCTTGTGCAGCCAGAATTTTGATTTCTGTAACCAGCTCGTCAGGAAGGTCTAGCGTAGTTCGCATATTTATGTTTTAGCACTTTACCATATTTATGTCAATGAATTTTTGATTCTAGTCATAGCAGAGGTAAGACCTGAACACCCAAAGCGACCTTGTCTGCATAAGAGAGAGATTTTCAGGTTCTTCGCTATTTTCCGTGGGTTCTTCAGGAAGTCAGGGAAAAAGGGCAATAATGAATCTGGAACTCAGGAACTCAGGAAGGGATGGCACTTTCTTCAGGCATTTCCAAAGAACAGGATTTCTTGGGCAGATTGCAGGATGAAGCGCCCTTCAAGCTGGCTTGAGAGGCAGGCTATCCATTCAAACCAAGGACCGTTTTCACCGGCCTTATGACTGAGTGGCACCCCAGTTTTGCAGGCAGCCAACAGCTCGACAATTTTCAGCACAGTCGCCCAATCCGTCCGTCTCCTATGTGGTGAATCCCCATTTTTCCTCTCTCTTTCCTGAGTTTCTGAGTTCCAGATTTTCCCCTGCATCTCGGCCTTACGTCCACACCCACTCCAAACAGCGAGGAGCCGATTTTCATGAGCTGACAGTGGAGGTATATTCCCTTGGCAGTGAGCAGTCCCTCCTTCTCCTGAGGAAAAGTCGCACGGAGCGGTCTTAAGGACGAGAGCCAGGACACTAAGAAAACCAGTCATCAGTCGATAACTGTTCGACCCGGGCATCACTTCTTGCTGTGCAGCAAAAAGAAGAATGGTCTTTTTTTGTTAATGGCATTAAGTATTTATGTTCTTACTGCCTCTTTTTTACTCCATGAGCGACGATTCTCCCTCTTTCCCCAATCACGCCGATCTACCTATCCCGGCAAGCAATCCCAGTACTCTTGCCATGCATGAGGAGCCAACGCCGCCAAAAAGGCCTAAGCTCATCGTTTTTTTGGCAATTCTGGGAATGATCCTTTTTATCACGGGCATCGTGGGATGGAAGGCCATGCAGATATCCCAAGCCATCGCGATGGGAAAAGCCTTCCGGATGCCTCCCGACGCCATTACCTCGCTTAAAGTAAAACATGAAACCGTCTCCCCTGTTCTTGAAACGGTCGGCTCGCTTGCTTCCCTTCAGGGAGTGATGCTCAGCGCCGATCTGCCGGGGATCGTGACATCCATCCAGTTCGAGTCGGGTTCCCATGCGACAAACGGACAACTGCTGGTTCAACTCGACACCCGGCAGGAAGAGGCCCAGCTTCGCACCGCAGCCGCCAAACTCGATCTGGCAAGGCAGAATCTGGAGCGGGCACGAGACCTGAGCGCAAAACGCGTGATCGCTCAATCGGCCTATGATGAGACCAAGAGCCAATACGATGCAGCACGGGCCTCGGTTGACGAAACTCAGGCCACGATCGACAGGAAGACTATCCGGGCCCCTTTCGAAGGCTTCATCGGCATCCGTCAGATCAATGCCGGACAATACCTGAAAAGCGGCGATCCCATCGTGCAACTCGAGTCCCTGGACCCGATCTACGTGAACTTTGCCCTTCCCCAGCAAAACATCTCGAAGTTGCATGTCGGACAGGGAATCCAACTCCAGGCCGACGGACTTCCGGACAAGGTTTTCAAGGGCTCAATCAGCGCAATCAATTCCATGGTCGATACCTCAACGCGCAATATCCAGATTCAGGCAACCGTTCCGAATCAGGAACACCTGCTTCGCTCAGGTATGTTCTCGGGAGTCCAGGTGCTTCTTCCCAACAAGGAAAGCACCATCATGATTCCGGCGACCTGCGTGCAATATGCTCCTTATGGTGATTCCGTGTATGTGATCGCGACCATGAAGGATCCTCAAGGCAAGGAGTACCTTGGAGTGAGGGAGCAGGCGGTAACGCTGGGCAAGACTCTCGGCGACCAGATCGAGGTGCTCAAGGGACTCAAGGAGAACGATGAAATCGCCAGCTCTGGCATCTTTAAGCTTCATCAGGGCGGGGCCGTGAAGATCGAAAACAGCGTCCAACCCGGGAACAACCCGGCCCCCAAGCCCTCAGACAGCTAGGCCCGGAAGCCGCTAGCCGTTTCCGATGAAAATCACCGATCTCTTCATCAAGCGCCCCGTTCTGGCGCTTGTGGTCAACCTTGTCATCCTGCTGGCCGGCTTTCAGTCGATCCATGTCCTGAATGTCCGGCAGTATCCCCGCAGCGATATCGCCGTCATCAAGGTCACGACCAACTATGTCGGGGCGAATGCAGACCTGGTGCGAGGATACATCACCACCCCCCTTGAGCGGGTCATCGCAGCCGCCGAGGGGATCGACTACATCGAGAGCACGAGCGATCAGGGGATCAGCACAATCACGGTTCACCTGAAGCTGAATTACGATCCGAATGCCGCCCTGACACAGATCCAGGCGAAACTAGCCCAGGTGCGCAATGACCTCCCACCGGAGTCAGAGACGCCGATCATCGAGTTAGAAAATGCGGACGAGCTACGTGCAGCCATGTACATCGGGTTTGCGGCGAATGACCTGCAGCCCAATCAAGTGACCGATTTCCTGACCCGCGTCATCCAGCCCAAGCTCACCGCCATCAATGGAGTGCAGCGCGCTGATATCCTGGGTGCCCGTGTCATCGCGATGCGTATCTGGCTGAAGGCTGAC
>CAIXGT010000185.1 GCA_903919105.1 uncultured Spartobacteria bacterium
CGGATCAGGACTCCCATTCCCATGATGTCGACCATGCTACCGTGCTCGGAAGCCACAGGGGCGAACTCGTCCTCCAGGGCAATGGTGGCTGAGTTGATGAACTTCATGGTCACCAGGGGAGTGCGGAACACGGGGGTTTCGGATTTGGCTGCAAACTCAAGCAGGCCGGTCGGGAGAGGAAGCCCCCTGGCGATCACGAGACAGGGGATCCGCTGCTCGAAAAGCGACTCGATCCTAGTCGCGCGCTCTTCGGCGGGCAGGCTGCGGAGATAGCTGAGCTCGGCATGTCCAGCGACTTGGACGCGCTTGGACGCGAAGTACCTGAAGAAGCCGGCTAAGGCGAGGCCCGGCCTGTTGATGGTCGGCTCGGCGATGGGTCGCTCCATGCCGGCCGCGTCGCCCATGAGCTCAAGCTCGAGCGCCGGTCCATGATCGGCGAAGAACTTGCCGACCGTGAGGGACTTGAGCAATGGATCCTTGGTCCGGGCCATGGCTACATCGCGAAGGATTCGCCGAGGTACAACTTGCGGCTGATGGGGTCGCGCAGGAGAAAGTCCTTGTCACCCTGACTCTCGACGCGCCCCTCGTAGATGAGATAAGCGCGGTCGGTGATCGCCAGCGTCTCGCGTACGTTGTGATCGGTAATCAGGATGGCCAGCCCCATGTCGCGCAGGTCGGAGATGATCTGCTGCACATCGTATACGGCGATGGGATCCACGCCGCTGAAAGGCTCGTCCAGCATGAGGAGCTTCGGGTTGGTGACAAGTGAGCGGGCAATGGTGAGGCGGCGCTTCTCGCCGCCAGAGAGGGTGAGGGCCTCGTTCTTGGCGATATGGGCGATGCCGAATCGCTCGAGCAGCTCGTCGCAGCGCTCGTCCCGGTCTTTCTTGGAGAGTGCTGTGGTCTCGAGGATCGCCATGATGTTCTGCCGCACGGTGAGCTTGCGGAAGATCGACTCTTCCTGGGGCAGATAGCCCATGCCGAGCCGGGCGCGCTTATACATCGGCTCATGCGTGACGTCCTTCCCGTGAAAGAAGACCCGACCACCATCGGGGCGGACCAGCCCGACGATCATGTAAAAGGTAGTCGTTTTGCCGGCGCCATTGGGACCAAGCAGTCCGACGATCTCACCCTTGCGCACATGGATATCGACTCCGTTCACGACGGAACGGCCGCCGTAGATCTTCTTCAGCCCGTCGGTGCGCAGGATGGCCTCGTCAGCTGGGTTCGCTGCGTCGGCTACGACTTGGGTAACATCAGTTTCTTGGCTCATGCGAATTTTTAAAATCAGGGATTGGCGGGCTTATCGCCCTGACCTTGGTCGACGATCATGGTGCGGCTGGCACCGATCGTACGTGAGCGGCCCTTGGCATTGAGAATCATGACCGTAGTACCCTGAGTGGCGACCTGGTTGTTGATGCCCTGTTGGATCTGCGGCCACTCCTCCAGGGTCACGTCGCCGGTGGCAGGGTCATAAGTCGCTTTGCCGCACTTGCCGACTGATTTCACGAGATCGCCGCGGTCGTTTTTTTTCTGCTGGATGACGATCACATTGCCTGTGGCAATGACTTGCTGAAGTCCCTTGCGGTCGGGTCTGAGCACCACATGCAACTTCTCGCAGGTGAGATCGAACTGAGGGTCGCGCACGATGACATGCCCGAGGAAGTCGGCGGAGTTGCTGGCATTCTCGAAATTGGCCCCGGCATCACTGTCGATTATCGTGCGCGCATTCTTGGGGCGATCGTCATTCCCGGCCATTCCGAAGATACCATTCATGGGGCCCACCGGAGCACCTGCGACTGGTCCAACAGGTCCAACCGCTCCCACGGGCCCGGCTTCCTGTGCGTGCACCAAGGCCACCTGCCCAGCGGCAAGGATTCCCATGCCTATGAGAACAAAGGATATCCGAATGTGAGCGTGGAGCAGATATGGGATTGGGCGTGGGAAGTTCATTGTAGATTGGCTGTTTCCCCATTGCGGAAGGATGCATGGACCCGCCCCTTGAAAGTGCCAGATCGCGCAAGGGTGTCAAACTCCGCGCTTTGTCCGATGATTTCGAAATCCTCCCTGCGGACCGCAGTCTCCGTGTCGGCGATAAGCACCTTGGACTCCATGTCGAGGATGCTATGGGGGATCTCCACGGTGATGGTCTTCTCCTCCTTCTCATTGAACTCGATCTTCAGCTTCCCAAACTCGACCTGCTTCTCGTCCAGTTTACGAGCCGTCTCGGCGATCAGGTTCATGGTCAGCTTGCCGTTCTCGTCGTACTGAGGGATCTTGATCCCCTTGACCGGCTCACCCACCGGAATGGGGAGATCCATTTTCTGACCCAGGCCCGGCGCCTGTGTCTGTGCTTGAGCCTGGCCAGTGTCGTTTCCCTTCACCTTAGAGATAACGGGTGAAGGCGTAAGGGTGTTGCTGCCCAGGAATGCTGAATCCGGCGCAGCGACCACAATGCCCATTGCTGATAGGAGCAGGGCAACCAACAAAAAGCGTAAAAAGCTGGGATCAGGCAAGCGCACAGCGGATCGCGATAAGGGATTTGAGAAGGGCCGGGAGCTGCGTGTGGGGAACCTGGTTCGGGCCGTCAGAGGGGGCCTTGGCGGGATTCTCATGGGTCTCGATAAAGATCCCATCCACCCCGGCGGCCATGGCTGCACGTGCCAGCACGGGAGCCAAATGCCCGTCACCCGTCGTATGGCCGCCGCCGCCGCCCGGTCGCTGGACGGAGTGCGTGGCGTCGAAGATCACGGGGAAGCCTTGCTCCCGGATCCAGTAGAGAGAACGCATATCGGCGACCAAGTTGTTATAGCCGAAGGTCGTGCCGCGCTCGGTGAAACAGAAGCGCTTGCAGCCCGCCGCCTTCAGCTTCCCGGCAATCGGGGCCAGATCCCATGGGGCAAGGAACTGTCCTTTCTTCACATTCACGGCGCGTCCCGCAGAGACCGCCGCCCTAGCCGCCGCCTCGATCAAGTCGGTCTGACGGCAGAGAAATGCGGGGATCTGAAGCAAGTCGATGAAGTTGGCTGCGATTTCAGCCTCCTCAGGCGTATGGATATCGGTGGTTACCGGCACCCCGATCGCATCACCAGCCTCGGCAAGCATCCGACAGCCATCGAGCACGCCAACCCCGCGGTAGGAAGAGCCGGAGGTGCGGTTGGCCTTGTCATAGGAGGCTTTGAAGATGAACTGTACACCAAGATCATCACAGATCGTCTTGATGGTACGCGCTGCGCGCAGAAGCGGCTTCTCCCCCTCAATGACACAGGGCCCAAGAATGAAGAGCGGCTCCTTGCCACCAAGAGTCACGGACCCGATGGAGATCTCGTTTCCGGAGGATTTGGTAGTTTTGGAAGGAGTCTTTTTCCGGGATGGCATGGATCTTGAACCTTATCCCCTGTGAGGCAGGCTGGTCACGAGGATTGTGTAGGATAGTTCCGCAGGGAATCGCTGCCTAGGGCGCTTTTTCTCAGTGACCTTGCGCCCACTGCATCATGCGTTCCGCATCGTCGAAGATATACCGAGCATGGCTTCCGAGCTGAACTAGAATGAAGTCGCGTCCCCCCTTGCTATAACTGGTGATCAGACACTTGCCCGCTGATTCGGTAAATCCGGTCTTCATCCCATTGCAGTAGGGATCGCGCAAAAGGAGCTTGTTCGTGGGGTCGAGATTGCAGAGCCGGCCACTAGAATAGCGGAAGCAGTAGGACCTCATCGCCATGGCGTCGCGAAGGTCGGGATTGCGGTAGGCCCGGAAGGCGATACGCGCCATGTCTCGCGCCGTCGAGTGCTGGGAGGC
>CAIXGT010000186.1 GCA_903919105.1 uncultured Spartobacteria bacterium
CTGGATGTCGTAGCCCGTTGCAAGCATCGTATCGAGTTCTCCTGCTCCGGGTTGGCTGTTGGCTGTCCTGTTGACCCCGGTGTACTGGATGACACGGGTGGCCTGGTAGTTGTGGTAGGCTCCTCCGGCGAGGGCGTTGGCGTAGAAGCCCTTCCCATCCTTCTGTCCGTAGGTTCCGAAGACTCCGAAGCGGACGGCGTTGTCGGTAAGGCTACTGCCGGTTCCCAGTCCTGAGCCGTTGGCTCCGCTCTTGGTGTAGGTTCCCCTGGTAGCCGGCATAGATGCCGCTGGCCACTTTGTCGTTCCACTTGTAGGTGAGGCCGGTGGTGACGCCTCCGCTCTCGGAGTTGTAGCCCGGAAGCATATTGGCGCTGTTGGCTTGGGCGAAGATGCCGTTGCCATCCACGAACATGCCCCAGCGGTTGTCGAGTCCGGGACGCAGGATGTCTTTCTTGGAGTCGAGGACGCTCTTGCCTCCGTCACCCTGGCCCTCCTGAAGCATGGCGTAGTTGTCGGCCAGTCCACTCATGCTGAATCCTCCCCCCTCGGCCACACGCACTCCCCAGAGGCGCTGGTTGAGTTCCATGTTCTGGGCGTTGGCCTGGTTGAAGGCGATCGTGGCCATCTGCTGGTAGAAGGTCGGCATGATCGCATTGAAGGCTTGGTTGTACTGGGATGCGGTGAGGCTATCGAGCGTAGTGGAGACAACGAGTTGGTCGCCGCTGGTAGCCGGGATGAAGCTGTTCAGCGCTGTCGCTACGTTGAGTTGGTTGCGGTTGGCTGCAAGCTGGGTGTAGCTAGCCGGGGCGATGATCACGGATGCTGTCGGGTCGCCCTCGATCACGAGGCGGCCTCTATATCCATCCGGAGCCACGATGGAGCTAAATGTACCACTAATGCTATCTGCAGTCAGAAAGGTGATCTTCTCACCGAACTGCAGTGAACTTCCCGACATGGGAGTGATATTTAGGGTCCCGTTCAGGACGACATTTCCCTGCACGTTGACCTGATCATGGAGCGAGGCACTTGCAACCGTGAGGTCGAAAGCAGAACCCTTACCGAGAACGAAGCTACCGCGAATCGCGAGTGTGGAAGGAGTTGATGATGCGAGTAGTTGACCGTTTTCCGTCAGATTCCCTTGGAAAATTCCAGAGCCATCATAGTAACCATTGCTTCCAATGGTCAGATTTTTGACCACAAGAAGACCATCGTTTACGATCACCCCGTCCGATTTGGAGATATCCGATGAGAAAGGAGAGACCTGCACGACCCCGGTTGTTGCAATCATAAGCATAGTCCCGGGATCGAGATTGAGGCTTTTCCCGACATTCATGGTATTGGCCACGGTGAGAGCACTCCAATATCCCGTGATCTGAAGCTTGCCGGGAATATTGACTGGCTTGACTGAGGCATCAATCACCAGCCCCCCCCCTCCTTGGACTGTAAAGTTATTGGGAACGATCAGGCTATTATTCCCTTGGATTATTCCCGTCGCAGGGATGGCCCCTGAGAAATTGGTGCCGATGACGTTAAAGGCACCATTCGAGACAGTCAGATTTCCATTCAAGTTTAGGACACCGCCATCATTGAAATTCAACCCGTTGATGGCATTGGAGGAAAGAGAAGTCTGGTTCAGGCCGTCGACCGTGAAGGAATAGTTCGGATCAATCGGGGTATTGGAGTTGGCGTTATCAAGCGGAACAATCAGGCGGTTGGCTTTTAAGAAGAAGATGCCTCCTCCTGAATCCCTGGAAATATCATCCCAGTTTGTTCCATTCTGAGAGAGAATAGAAATTCCTGCATTATTATTAGAGAGTCCTTGAACGACTTGTGACGACTCAGTGTCTACTGGAATTGAACCTCCATTGTTTGTGCCATAGTTGACCTCGACATAGATATCCCCACCGGCTTTGACGCTCAGTGGATTCGTCAATTTCATAAGATTATAACCTGGACCGTCGGCATTGAGAGTATTTGTCTGGGTGGCGATCGCATTACCAACAAATCCACCTGTTCCGGAATTGGGATCAGTGATACTAAAATTCGTATAAACATTTAGGATCACCGTCGTATTGGAATAAAGTTGCCATAGCCCAAATGCTCCAATGTAAGAATTAGCGGGGGTTGCTAATTTCTCGGCTGCAATATTTTCAACCCCAGCATTAAATCCTATGCCGTAGGATTTTGGAGCAAAGATCTGATTCTGAATTACAGAGGGTGCATAGGCGTATTGAGCACCATTATTGGCATTCGAATAGACATTACTTGCAACCACGTAAGCTGTTGCGTTTTTGAAATTAGCCGCAGAAGCATCGGCATAAAGACCATATGTATAACCATTCTCTTTAGTTAAAGGATCAGGGGCAACACCCCGAGCATTCGTGCCCCACGAGTTTTGCAGAATCCATGAGCCTGTAAAATTTGTAAAAGAGTTAGATACCGATATAGCGTCATTCCAACCAATCAATGAAATTGAATGATTAATTACGTTAGTGGCATCAGCAGATAAATACTCGACAGGTGCGAATTGAGCACAGTAAGTGATGGCTAGCGCTCCATACTTTAGAACAGCTTGCTTAAGACTCTGCTGGTAGTTGCCAAGTGTATTTGTATCACCATTCCATAAAAAAGTTACTGACTGATTCAGCATGAACGGTGCTAAGTTCTGAGAGGCGGGAGGCACATACTCATTAAGAATTTCACCGTTACCAGCAGCGGCACTGGCATAACGATAGTAATTGAGAATGTTGTTTGATTTGTAAACAGGACCGCCTCCAGCCACAATAATGCCGTTGTCATATTTAGTATTGATATTCCATGTTCCTCTCCCTCTCGTCCAATAAGCGACTGCCATACCGCTATAACCTCCCCAACCTTCATTGGTATTCAAATTAGCTCCATTTCCATTCATGGTTGCCAAATGCCAGATGGAGAGATCTAGGACAGGATCCGTAGGGCTAGAGGCAAGCCCGGTCTTGAGAATCGCGCTCTGAAAAGCAGTCGTATTCCCGAAAGCCCAGCAAGTCCCCAGATTCCCTTGATCCTTAACCGGAGTGAGAAGCCCATCGCTGTTAAGATCGTAGAAGGATGGAAGGCTTTGCGCCCGAACCGCTGACGATTCTAAAATCGGGGAAATTACTCCCAAGAGTAGAGTTAACAAGGCAACCTTAGGGAGTCGTTTGCGAATGGACATAATTTCGACCTAAAAAACGTTTTTCTTTTTGAATAGCAAGAGGAAAAGAGGTCTATTCCGCAACACTATCACCAAAAGAACCCACCCTCCATCTTGAAGGTGCTTGATCGAGGATTTTCAGAAGATTAAAAGCCGAGCTTGCGGTCGAGGATCTCGCCAAGATGCTCGTGGAGAGGCTCATTCTCGAGTCGCTCGAGCACAGTTCCCAGAAAACCGCGCACGATAAGTTGCGCCGCCTGCTTGGGAGGAATGCCGCGGGCCATCATGTAGAAGAGTTCATCCTCGTTCAGTTCGCCTGAGGTCGCCCCGTGCGTGCAGCGGACATTGTCGGCGAGGATCTCGAGTCCTGGCATGGAGTTGGCCTCGGCCTCATCACTCAACATCAGGTTGCGAACTTTCTGGTAGGCATCCGTCTCGTGGGCATCCTCCTCGACCTTGATCAGGCCGGCAAAAATCGTGCGTGACGAATCCGCAAGGGCATTGTGATAGAGCAAATCACTCGTGGCACGGGGAGCGAAATGATCCTGAAAAGTCCGCTGGTCGATCTCACGTGTGCCGGAGGCTGGATTGATCGAGAGCATGACGCTGCGCGATCCCTCGCCACGGAGGTGGCTGTCGCTCTCGCCACGGATGTAAGCGCCTCCCAGATTCATCTGCAGGGCAGTCGAAACAGCCTGCTTCTCCACCTCGGTGGTGTTGATATGGAAGGCAGTTGCCTTGTCACTCCACTCCTGAACACCGACGTAATGGAGCTTTGCATTCCTTCCCAGCGTGAGGTCATTCACGGCAATGGCAAGCGAACGCTCATCCCGTGATGAAACGAAGTGATCAATCACCGTGGCCGAAGCCCCCTCTTCGAGAACGATCAGGGTGTGGGGAAAGATGGTGGCATTCTCCCCCTCGACCCAATGCCAGATCTCGATCGGTTTCTCGATAACGACTCCCTGAGGGACATAAACGAAAGCCCCAGAACGCAGATGGGCACGGTGAAGGGCTGCGAATTTCTTCGAGCCCAAGCGCACATCGGAAGTCATGAAGCTCTTGCGGAAGAGTTCCTCGTGATTCTTGGCAGCTTCCTCCAGCGGCAGGAGAAGCACTCCGGCAGGCAATCCTGTCTGATCGTTGTGGACGAGAACTTCATTCGCGAAGATAAGCTTCGCGGCGAGATCGGTGTGAGCCGAGGAACGGGTCACAAGGGATATGGGATCTTGGACGGGCGCAGCGGCATGGAAACCGGATAGATCGATCGCCTTCAGATTGGCAAACCGCCACGGCTCGTCGTTACGCTTTGGCTGGGGTAAGGATTGAAAAAGCTCCCAAGCCTCCTGCTGCTGCTTGTGGAACCATGCGGGCCAACTGTTGGAAGTGCCGTTCTCAGGCAGAGGAGTCGTTGAGATACTCATCCGACCGATCCCTCCATCTCGAGATC
>CAIXGT010000187.1 GCA_903919105.1 uncultured Spartobacteria bacterium
ATTGTCACAGAGCTTGGATACTTTCACCTGCTCCCACTCGGAAAATTAGCGGAGGTAAACCTGATCAGGGGTGAAATGATCCATTCTCTCTGCGACCTTCTCGCACTGGTTGTTCCGGGGGCGGCTCTCCTAGTCGGAGTGCTCAGGATCTCAAGGGGAAATCCACAGGGCGCTTAATCCAGCGCCTGCTTGATCGCGGCCACAACCTGCTGCTTCTCGTCGGGCCGAAGGCCGGGGAAAATAGGCAACGCCAGGCTTTCGCTTGCGGCGCACTCGCTGGCCGGAAAGTCACCCGGCTTGTGTCCAAGGTGGGCAAAGCACTCTTGGAGATGTAGCGGCACGGGATAGTAGATGGCACAGCCGATCTTCTGCTCTGACAGGTGAGCCATCACGGCATCCCGCTTCTGGATCCGAATCACGTACTGGTGATAGATGTGATGGTCTCTCAGGCCTGAATTAGCAAAAGGCTCGGCGGGAAGGGTAACCCGGTCGAGCAATCCGGCAGCCGTGAAGGCCTCTCGATAGGCGGAGGCGTTCGCGCGGCGCGTGGCATTCCATCCATCCAGGAATGGGAGCTTCGCCCTGAGGATAGCGGCCTGAATGGCATCGATGCGAAAATTGCCGCCGACTACTTTGTGATAGTAGCGCTGCTCCATACCATGATTGCGAATGCGGCGGAGTTTATCGGCCATCTCCTCGTCCATGCAGAGAGCCACACCGGCATCTCCAGCAGCACCCAGATTCTTACTCGGATAAAAGCTGACATAAGAAGTCGGGGCCATAAGGCCGGCGGTCTTCACTCCCTCCCTGGAAGGATATTTAGCTCCAAGGATCTGGGCGGCATCCTCGAGAATTTCTATCCCGAATTCTGCCGAAACAGCATTGATTCCATCCATATCACAGCATGTTCCAAAAAGATGAATCGGAACGATTAGGCGGATTCGATTTCCCTTGGGGGATCGAAGGCTGCCATCGGTATCCTTCTTGAAGGAAGAGAGGAGTGTCCGCAGGCTTGCAGGATCCATCATGAAGGTTGCCGGATCGATGTCGCAGAAGAGGATTTCGGCACCAGTGCGATGAATACAGCCAGCAGTCGCAAAGAATGTGTAGGGAGTTGAGATGACGGCATCACCCACGCCGATTCCCATCGCCATCAGCAGAGCCAATTGCGCATCCGTGCCTGAGGACATTCCGACGGCATGACCACCGCCGAGATATGCGGTAAGGTCACGCTCGAAGGCCTCCACTTCTGCACCAAGAACATACCCCCGATGTCCAAGGACTCGAAGGGCAGCCTCGCGGACAGCCTCATCGACCTGTGGCCCGAGACGACTCAGGTCAAAAAGTGGAACAGGAATAGGCAGGGTCACCTTGCGCGAATGAGCGTGAACCCGACGTGTTATTTCACGATGCCAAACTCAGCCCGACGATTCTTCGCCCAAGCTGCATCGTTACTGGCGGGATCGACAGGCATTTCGGAACCAAAACTGACGGTCTGGACGTTATTGGCCTTCATGCCCTTGGCGATCAACGCCTCACGCACAGCAAGGGCGCGCTTCTCACCAAGACTACGGTTGTACTCCTGCGTGCCGCGCTCATCGGTGAATCCAGCCACGATCACGGTCTTGCCACTTCCCTTAAGGGCATCGGCGACAGCGGCCACCTTGGACTCCTGGTCGGGGGCAACAGAGGAACTGTCATACCCGAACTGGACCGATGCATACTGACCGCGCTGCACGTTCGTACCCATGAAGTTGGCACCCTCGGTCCGTTCTCCTAGGGGCGTACCGCTCACATAGTCGCCGTCGACGCCTGCGTATTGCTTGTTCTTCTTGTTAGAGCAGCCTGAAAGTGCAAGCAGGGCAGCGATGGAAAGGAGGGCAAAGGTTTGAGGACGCATTACTCAATACAGGGTTAAAAGGGGGAAAAGATCAAGAGTGGGAGTGCGATTTTATTGTCCGGAGATTCGCCTTCAAAAGCTTCATGGTGACTATCGAGTCCAAGTCGGTTCCGTGACTTTGCCGAGGCCGCTGATAACAGGAATGGATTTGCCGGTTGGCACATCAAGCAAGGAAATGGTGCTGCCGGTGCTGTAGACGACATGGCGTGAATCGGCTCCCCAGACAGGATTCTCACCCTGGGCGACGATCCGAGCTCCACCCCCATTCAGATCCATCACTGCGACGGAGAAACTGCCACCCGAACGGACATTAAAAGCAAGCCTCTGGCCGTCGGGTGACCAACTTGGTTCGGTGCAGTAACCGAATCCTGTTGGGACAAGACGGCCGCTACCCCCCGTCGAG
>CAIXGT010000188.1 GCA_903919105.1 uncultured Spartobacteria bacterium
AGATCGGCAGGCTCGCTTGTGCGGATGAACCGCTTGGCAGTGCCTCGGCATGGGAGAGATGGCCAAGCATTTCCTGAAGCCGCTCTCGCACCCCGGGGAGGAATCCACGGTCGGCATGGAGGACTAGTAGGCAGAGCTCGTTGTTATGAAGGAAGCTCAGGGCACCCTGTTCCGCATGGAGTGTCACCCCGGGCACATTCCCGAGACCCATCTTGGAAGAGGACTCCCGGATCTGGGCCAGCATCGTCATTGCCTGGCCGCTCAGGGTCTGGAGATCGATTCCGGGAGGGGTGTTCGAGGCGCAGACCACCTGATCTCCGTGTGCCAGGATACAGGCCCGCAGGCCTGGAAGCTGACCCGCCATAGCGATGACGCGATCCATGGTAAGCTTCTCCTCGGTCATGAAGAGGGCCTGCAACGCTGAGGGATCCGAAAGCTGATCGAGGGGATCGAGCTTCCAGAGGGGCTTAAGAGAATGAACCTCCGATGTCTCCCCGACATTGGTGGCTAAAACCACGAGGCTCTGTTTCTCATGCGCTGGCTTGGCAGTGACATTCCGGCGAAAGATCGGGAGCGAGGCGAAGAACCCGCGTTTCGGCGCTGGGCCCGGCATCACCTCCGAAACCTCTTTTTTCTGGGTTAACTTGGCAACGTGCGTTTCCAAAATTGAGGGCACTTCGGGCTGATTGGACGAAATTACCTCGGCCTCGATCACTGTGACCGGAAGAATTTTTGGGATGCCATCCTGGGAAGAGTGCGTCTCTGCTGCAGATGGCGGAGGCTCCCTGTGTTCCGTCGGAATCTCCTCAAATCTTGTTACCAAGCGGTAATAAAGGGCCACCCATCCGGCAGGAAGATTCAGTCGCTCAGAACGGTCTCCGCCTTCGGGCACAACGACCAGATCGGGCAGAAGATCGTTCAACTGGCCGAGCGAGAGTCGCGGCGTATTCCCCGCGAGCAAATCCCGACAAGGCAGATCGGCAGATCGGCCGCTCAGTTCTTCGGCAGTTGTTTCCTTGCAGAACTGAGCCGGAAGCCTAGCCATTAACTCCGACAGGGGGACGGAGATCATGTCCGGCGCCTCCTCAAAGAAACGATGGCGGGGCGCCGTGCGCGTGCTGGATGCGATGGTCACGCTCTAATCCTCCTGAAAGTGAGGCCACTCCGCAACCGAGAACCTACTATAGAGAATCTTCTTGCCCAGGAAGCGCGGTCTCTCCGAAATGAGAAGATGGACTTGAATCTCAATTTCGATGACCGCGGCCTGATTCCCGCGATTGTACAGGAGAGTACTGAAGCCGGCGGACGCGTGCTCATGATGGCCTGGATGAACGAAGACTCGCTGAAGCACTCCGTTGATTCCGGCTACATGCACTACTGGAGCCGCTCGCGGAAGAAACTCTGGAAGAAAGGCGAATCAAGCGGCCACACGCAGAGGATCCTGCGTTGGTTCGTCGATTGCGACCGCGACACTCTCCTTTTCGAGGTCGAGCAGCACGGCGGCGCCTGCCACACCGGATTTGCTAGCTGCTTCTATGTCGAGCTCGACCAGCAAGGGAACGATCTCCCGCCGAAGGAAGAACCCCTCTTCAATCCCGACAGCGTCTATAAGGGCTAAGGTCCACTTCCTTACACCATGACTCCTTACCTGCGTCTTCTCAATCTCGTCCTCGACCACGGAACGCCAAAGGAAGACCGCACCGGCACCGGTACCCTTTCGGTTTTCGGTGCGCAAGAGCGGTTTGATCTGACCAGGAGCTTCCCCCTACTCACCACCAAGAAGCTCCATCTCCGCTCCATCATCCACGAGTTGCTCTGGTTTCTGAAGGGCGACACCAACATCGGCTACCTCAAGGAGAACGGGGTCACCATCTGGGACGAGTGGGCTGATGCGAACGGCGATCTCGGTCCCGTCTACGGTGCTCAGTGGCGTCGGTGGCGCACTCCGGAGGGAGGAACAGTTGATCAGATAGCGCGGATCACCGAAGATCTGAAAAAGAATCCCGACAGCCGCCGCCACATCATCAGTGCCTGGAATCCGGGTGAGATCGACAAGATGGCCCTGGCCCCCTGCCACGCCCTCGTGCAGTTCTACGTGGCCAATGGCGAGCTCAGCTGCCAGCTCTACCAGCGCAGTGCCGATCTCTTCCTAGGCGTCCCCTTCAACATCGCCTCCTACGCACTGCTCACCATGATGATTGCCCAGGTCTGCGGACTGAAAGCCAAGGAATTCATCCACACCTTCGGAGACCTGCACCTCTACGTGAACCACCTCGATCAGGCCCGCGAACAGCTCACGCGCGAACCGCGCCCACTTCCACGGATGCTGCTCAATCCCGCGGTGACGAGTATTGAGGATTTCCGCTACGAGGACTTCACCCTGGAAGGGTACGACCCGCACCCCGCAATCAAAGCCCCAATCGCTGTTTAGAATGCGAAGCCGAAGAATATTTCCCGCAGAGGCGCAGAGGCGCGGAGTTTTAAGACAAAACAACTGCAGGATTTCTTTTTCTTCATCTCTGCGCCTCTGCGCCTCTGCGCGAGAATTTGCAGTCATTTTTGCTTCCAAATGATCAAGGCGATTGTGGCTATGGCAGAGAACCGGGTTATAGGGAATGCCGGCACGATCCCGTGGCATCTTCCCGAAGATTTCAAATTCTTCAAGGCGACCACCATGGGTCACGCTATCCTCATGGGGCGGAAAACTTATGAGTCGATCGGCAAGCCACTCCCCGGCCGTGAAAATATCGTCCTCTCCCGCACGATGTCGGAGACCCCTGGAGTCACCGTCATCCAATCTATCGACGATCTCAAGGAACCAACCGATCGGCGTGATCTTTTCGTGATAGGTGGTGAGGAGATCTACCGACTCCTCCTCCCCAGGGTTGAGGAACTATACGTCACCAAAGTCCCTCGCCAAATCGAGGGAGACACCCACTTTCCCGACTTCGAATCACAATTCGATGCAGGAACTAAAGTTTTAGAAACCAACGACTTCTCCGTGTGGAGGTATAGGAAGCAGATTCTCCAATAGACCCCATTTCGTTATTTCTACTACATTTCTCTATCCTCGCCTTTGTTATGCGGATAACTTTGCTCCTAATTGCAATTTAGCTTGAGTCATTTGTAAACCTGTAGCTACAAACACCATAATAAATCACTAGTGTCCGGTTGAGAGGGTGATTGGTTTTTGTTGATACTTCAAGATGAGTGAGTTGCGATCCAAAATGGATGTGAGGGATTTGAACTTGGAGAGTCGTTTGGTGACGATCTGTGGCAATGAACACCGGCCGCTAC
>CAIXGT010000189.1 GCA_903919105.1 uncultured Spartobacteria bacterium
GATCGGACGCGATACCCGGCGCTCCGGCGGGATGCTCGAGTCAGCTCTTATCGCAGGTCTCAACTCAGTCGGTGCCGATATCCTGCTTACAGGAGTGATCCCGACTCCTGCCGTCGCTTGTTTGGTCACGGAGTTCTCTGCCGCCGGAGGGATTGTCATCTCTGCCTCCCATAATCCTGCGGCGGACAATGGTCTCAAACTTTTCGGAGCTAACGGCTATAAGCTGGATGACTCTTTGGAAGAACGCTTGGAGGCTCTTATTCTGACCGATGAGATTGATCACGAGCGCTCGCTAGGCGTGGCGCTCGGGATCACATCGAATATTTATGATGCCGCGGAGCGTTACGGGGCGATGGCCAAGGCGAGCGTCCCCGGAATGTCCCTTCATGGCCTGAAGATCGCAATTGATTGTGCCAATGGAGCCTCGTTTCAGACGACCCCCCAGGTGCTGAAGGATCTCGGGGCAACGCTCTCAGTTTTCCATGCGAAGCCCGACGGCATGAATATCAATGACCGATGCGGAAGCACTCATGCAGATGAGATCAGTCGGTTGGTAAAAGAGACAGGCGCTCAAATCGGCATCTCGCACGATGGGGATGCAGACCGGCTTGTTCTGTGTGACGAAAAGGGGGAGATCGTCGACGGAGATGAGATTCTAGCCATGACGGCGCTGGATGCCCTCCGTCGCGGAACGCTTGCCGGGAAAACGCTGGTAGCCACGGTGATGAGCAATTTTGGACTCGATGAATCGATCGCTGAGGCTGGCGGCACTGTGATCAGAACGACCGTTGGTGACCGCTACGTGGTCGAAGCGATGCGTGCGGGGAATTTCTCGATCGGCGGTGAGCAGAGCGGCCACTTGATCTTCCGCGATCACGGCACGACAGGAGATGGTCTTATTGCTGCTCTGCAGGTGCTGCGAATCATGACCGAAAGCGGAAAGCCGCTTAGTGAACTGCGTCGTTGTCTCAAGAAATACCCACAGGCACAACGCAACCTCTGCGTGAAGGAGAAGCCGCCGCTCGATTCATTGACGGCCGTAGCTGCACTTGTTTCAGAGACGGAAAGAACGCTCGCAGGAAAAGGTCGCATCCTTTTGCGCTACTCCGGGACCGAGCCAAAAATCCGCCTGCTGATCGAAGGTCCCGACGAGGCGATGATCAATACGGCTGCAGATCGGATCGCCACTGCCCTGACCGCCGCCATCGGAGCCTAGGCTGCAGGCTTGGGAGATTGGCCGTAGCCGAATCCTTTCCAAAAGTCGCTGATCCAATCCGCGATCCATGTCGTGATCATGCGGGTGATCTCCACGAAGCTGATCATGTTCTCCACGAAATCATGCCCAAGTGAAGAGAGGGAAATCTCCTTTCCTGTGAGCAGAAGCAGTCCGGTGATGATGAGGAGATTGATCAGGTAGATGATTAGCAGGGAAAAAAACGTTCCTCCGTAGTGAAGATCCGGCTGGCCCTTGGCGATCAGGAGGCAAGTGAAGACGAGATGAAAAGCGAGTGTGAATCCCAGTAGCAGAAACAGTACCCAGCGGTAAGGGCTGAGATCCGCCGCCAGGGACGCCGCCCCGTAGAGGGTCACCACCAGAAGGCTGTAGAGCGGGAAGAAGTATGGGGCGAGAGCTATCCAAGTATTCACCCTGTCGGTGAGGACGTGGCCTCCGTCCAGGCTGACGTGAAAATGATCGGCTACACTACCACCGAAGAGTTTAACCCAGATTGCATGGGTCATCTCGTGCCCGAAGACATAGGGCCACATCAGGATCTCACGGGGAACGATAAAGAACAGGATGCCAAAAAGGATCATCCCGGCGGCAAAGCATCCGAATGACTGCGTGGCCAGCAGGCCGTGTTGAATGGAAGTGGTGAAGGCTTGGAAAAAGGTCTCGGTCAAGATCAGCGCAACAGGCAGAAGAAAGAGTCCAATGATGAACTTAACCCAAGACTTGGGAATGGTCGCGGCACTCTCATTGCCGTGAAGGAGTTGGTCGTTAGCCGAGGTCGTCTCATCTCGGTCGAAAAGATCCGAAGAGTCGTCCGTTGTTGTCGAGACGCGGAAGCGACGGGGGGGGTTGCGGGCATTTTTCCCCGTTGATCGGCTGTCGCCCTTTCTCTGTGGAGAAGAAGGGCGTGCCACGCGTCGGTGAGGTTACGCTTCTTAGGCGCGGCCCATATAGGCGCCGGTCCGGGTGTCGACCTTGACGATCTCACCCTCCTTGATGAAGAGGGGAACTTGGATCACCTTGCCGGTCTCGAGGGTGGCGGTCTTCATCACATTGCTGGAAGAGTCGCCCTTCACTCCCTCGGGAGATTCGGTCACCTTGATATTGGCCGAGGCGGGAAGCTCTACGGAGACTGCGCGGCCCTCGACATAGAGGATTTCCACCTGCATGTTCTCGACGAGGAAGTCCTTGGCGTCACCGAGTAGGGCGGCCTGAAGAGTGATGGTCTCGAAGGTATCGGGGTCCATGAAATTATAGCCATCCTGGTCGGCGTAACTGAAGTCCAGCTTTGTACGATGGACTTCGACAAGCTCGACCTTCTCCGTTGAGGCAAAACGGACATCCGCCGACTTGCCGGTGCCGATATAGCGGATGATAAGCTGAACGAAAGCGCGGAGGTTGCCGGGTGTGCGGTGGGTGACTTCAAGGACGATAGCAGCGTTGCTGTTGTACTTGATTGCCATTCCTTTGCGGAGGTCGTTTGCGAGTGCCATGATGTCGTGGAGTGAAGGGTGGAGATTAAATGAGTTTGAGTCGGGCAAGATCCTGAGAGTCGACCACGCCCAAGGGGTTCCCCTTAGTATCCGTGACCACGAGATCGTCTATCCGATGATGTTCTAGCACCATCAGAACCTCGGCGGCAAGTTTGTCGGCATGGATAGTGACGGGGCTTTGGGTCATCACCTCCCCCACGGGTCGGGTTCCTATCTGCGGATCGGTGGGGAACCTGCGGGCAAAATCACCGTGGGTAAAGATGCCGGCAAGCTGACCATCTGCGGTCACGACCAGGGCGGCACCGGCCCGCTTCTTGGTGAGTTCACGCAAGACCTCGACAACCGGGTCGTTGATCTTGACGATCGCCGCTTCTTCGCCGCCTCGCATGATATCCCGCACCTTGAGAAGGAGGGAGCGGCCTAGTTGGCCGGCCGGGTGGTATCGGGCGAAATCCTCCCGTGTGAAGCCCCTCTCCTCAAGGAGAACCATGGCAAGCGCATCACCCAGAGCCAGCATGACGGTCGTGCTGGAGGTGGGAGCGAGGTTGTGGGGACAGGCCTCCTGAGTAACGGAGACATCTAGGACGACGTCGCTGGCTTTCGCAAGGGAGGAGGTTTTTCCTCCGGTCAACGAGATCTTTTTCACGTCGAATCGAGTGAGGGCAGGCAGGATGCGGAGCAGTTCCTGCGTCTCCCCACTGTAGCTGAGTGTCAGGATGACATCCCCGTCGGAGATCATTCCGAGATCACCATGGAGGGCGTTGAGCGAATTGAGCACCACGGCAGATGCGCCCGTGCTGGTAAGGGTCGCGGCGATTTTCTCACCGATATGACCTGACTTGCCTACCCCCAGGACGACGATTTTCCCCCGGCGTTCAATGGCCTCGCGCAGGAGGGTCACCGCTGCAGCAAAGCTGCCGTCCAGACGCTCGGAGAGGCGCTGCAGTTCGTCGATTTCGATTGAGAGAACGCGCCGTGCACGCTCGAGGGAATCCATTCCCGCAGTCTGAATGGTTCCGTGGCCAATGATCAACGCTGAAGCAGCAATGTCGTGAGATAGAATGGAAGAGGTTGGCTCGGGAGGCTTGCCCCTTGCTCCGAAAGGCGGCTAAGGTACGTTCATGAACGGCAAGCTCTTTCGCCCAATTCTCTTCGTTGCCGCCCTTCTGATAGCTGCTTCTGGCATTGCCCAGCAGGCCGCTTCGGATGCCTCCTTTGTGGCGTCCAAGCCCAAAAAGACCAAGGTCGAGGCCAACCCGATCGAGAATCCAGCTCCCTATGACATCACCGGCGTGGTGGCCCAGGCTTTCAAGATGAAGAAACCGCTACAGTTGGTGAATCCCCTCGCGCCGAGGAAATATGGCGATGGTCATGACGACATCACTTGGGATCCCGATAATCCGGAGAAACCGAAGGGTATCATCCTATTCGGTTTCCAGTGGTAGGGTTGTTGGTTTCAGGCAAGGCAGGTACGGCCGGATAGTTATGAAGCAGGCCACGCAGCAGCCGGCTAAACCGGTAAGGGTTGCCTTTCTTTTCGTCTCGATGCCGGTCGGAGGTGCCGAAGATTTTCTCCTCTCAGCGAGCAAATACCTTCCGCCGGGTATTGAGGCGCGCTTTGTCTGCCTGCGAAATCTCGGAGTGCTCGGTGAGGAGGCCAAGTTGGCAGGTCTTCCGATCGATGTGGTTCCTGTCTTCCCTACCAAGAGAATGAACCCCTTCGGGATGCTACGGCTTGCCCGGTGGTTCCGTGAGAACGGGATCGATGTCATCCACGCGCAGTCGTATCATGACCAACTCTTCGGGGTTATCGCGGCTAAGTTAGCCGGCATTCGATCGATCGTGCATCAGCAGAAAACCTTTCTGGAGCTTAAGGGAAGGAAGGGCTTTTTCATGCGGTATATCTACCGCTGGGCCGACCATGTGATCGCCCTCTCGGAAGAGACTCGTCGCGATCTGATCGCTGCCTTCGGTCTCGAGACCGAGGAGGTTTCCGTCGTCCCGAATGCGATCGACCCCGCGGTTTTCCGCCCGGTTGAGGATAGGCCCGCAGTTCGCTCCACTCTGGGAATAGACCCCAAGGAATTCCTTGTCGGCTCCGTGGCCTCCCTTCATTCCACCAAGAATCATCAGGCCACGATCGGCGCCATGGCTTTACTCGTGAAGCGGGGAACTGAGCTGCCGAAGTTTATGCTTTTCGGAGAGGGGCAGGACCGCCCGGTGCTGGAGAACGGAATTCGGGAGCATCAGCTTGAGGGGCACCTGATTCTGGCCGGAAGGAAGCGCCCCGTGGCCCCATGGCTCCAGTCTCTGGATCTCTTCGTTCTGGCATCCCATTGGGAGGGGCAGCCGCTGGCCTTGCTGCAGGCGCTCGATTGCCGGATTCCTATTCTAGCCAGTCGTATTGAAGGGAACACCGCGTTGCTGAGCGAAGAGCACCCGGGTCTTTTTGAACCGACCGACCATGCTACCTATGCGGAGCTGCTGGAGCGGGCCGTTAACGATGAGGCCTTCAGGCAATCGCTGCTCGAGTTCCAGGAAAAGTTGCCAAGGCCCTCGTTGCCCAAGTTGAGCTTGCAGCTCGCGGAACTCTACGAGCGGCTTGCGGCCAAAGCCTCAGCCTAAACCTTAGACTCTCTCCGCAAGCATCGACTCAATGGCCTCCGTGACCATGGGAACGCTGATCTCCTGCATGAGTTGCTCGCCGGGAAGCTGATAGCGCTCGGTCTCAAGCATGGTGTTTTTGGAACGGACAACCCGGTGGGAACATTTCCAAGGTTGGAACTGATACGCTGGCGGGTGACCGAAGAGGACAACGGAGGGGCATTGGACGGCCGCCGCCAAATGCATCGCCGCCGTGTCGACGCCCGCAAAGAGTGAGGCTGGGCCGAGTAGGGTCGCAAGCTGCGCCCATGACAGCTTCCCTTCCGTGGAGAGAACCCGGCCCTCAAAGCTTTCGCAGAGTATGGAGGCCTCCGCGATCTCACGGGGATTCGGCCCGCAGCTGATCACGACCTGCGGGAATCTTTTCAGGAGTGTGGCGATCACCTGCTTCCAGCGATCCAAGGGCCAGGATTTGGAAGACCAGCGGGTGGCGGCATGGACCACCGCGTAGGAACTCGTGATCGTACTTTCTAGGGGGGCGGGCCGCATGGCTTCTCGTGCGAAACGCATCGGAGGTGGTTCCTCGGGCAGCCCAAGTGTTTCCCGAACAGCGTTGTAGTCGCGGAGCACTTGATGCACCGGACCATGGCCGGTGATGACGAGTCGGTTGAAGCGTTTTTTCCAAGATGTGGAGAGAGGGATTCCCTCAGGCCTTTCGTAGCTGTTCGTGCAGCGGATCTTTGCGCGACTGGCCGTGCAGAGAACCCTTCCCCTGTTGTTATCTCCCAACTCGAAGGCATAGTCGAAGCGAGTGCCTGCGATCACTGCAAGCGTGACGAGATCCTTGCCGAAATCACTCCAGGTACGGCGACCCTCCTCTGGTCGGGCAGTGGTGACTATCCGGTCGATCTCGGGGCATCCGGCCAGTATTCCTTCTGTGCCTCGGCGTGCGGCAACCCAGATCTCGGCATTAGGAAATTTTCCCTTGGTAGCAACAAGGGTCGGCGTGAGCAGAAGGTTGTCGCCGATATGTAGCAGCTTCGTGAAAAGAATCCGCATCGGCATGCCTGCTCTTGCCTCTGATTAGAGGGCGTGAACTGGGATCACGGTGACCGGGACACGCGACTTGTGCAGAACCGAGGTCACCACGCTTCCGCTGAAGAGTTGGTAGACCGAACCGTGGCCATGGGATCCGAGGATTATCATCGTGGCTTGATTGGACTCGGCTTGGCCAATGATCTCGTCGACCGGGAGTGAGACGACAGCCACACTTTCGACAGTGAGTCCTTTGGCACGGAGTGGCGCCGCGAACTGCTCTAGGCGCTCCTTAACAAGATTCAAATCCTCAGACTCCATCGGAATCGGCGCCGTGATCACATCCATGGCGGCACCTACCGGAACATACGCGGCGACAGGTTCAACGACATTTAGGAGCACCAAGCGGGCGTTCATAGATGCAGCTAGCTCCGCCGCACCATCCACGACTTTCTGGGAGATCGAGCTGAAATCAATTGCTGTAAGAATGGTTTTCATACGGGTTCAGCATGGAATGGAGGCGGTTGCCTTGCCAGTCAAATGAGCTTTCCTTAGAGTAAGCAAATGGATGATCTTTTCGGCAGTGCCGCTTCCCCTCGGCTGGGCAAGGAGGTTATCCTTCCTGCCGATGCGCCTCTGGCGGCCCGGATGCGTCCTCGGACGCTCGAGGAATATGTCGGCCAGAGCCACATTCTGGGAGAGGGGAAACTCCTGCGGCGCGCTATCGAAGCCGATCGCCTCTCTTCGGTGATCTTCTACGGACCTCCGGGCACGGGAAAGACCAGTCTGGCTAGGGTGATTGCCAGCCGGACAAGGAGTCGTTTCATCGAATTGAGCGGCGTCGAGGGTTCTGTCGCCGATATCAGGAAGGCCGTCGGCATGGCTACCATCGAGGCGAGAAACGGTGGGCGGACGCTCCTCTTCATCGACGAGATCCACCGCTTCAACAAAGCCCAGCAGGATGCCCTCCTACCCGATGTAGAGCGCGGCACAGTGCGCCTGATCGGGGCGACCACCCAGAACCCCTTCTTTTCGATCAACAGCCCGCTGGTCTCCCGTTCGCAGATTTTCCAACTGAAACCCCTGACCGAGGAGGATCTGATTTACCTGCAGAAACGTGCGATAGCTGATCCGGAACGCGGACTCGGAACACTCCCGATTGATCTTGATGAGGATGCGGCCCGTCATCTTGCTACAGTCTGTGACGGTGATGCCCGCAAGTGTTTGAATGCCCTGGAGATCGCAGCCAGGACAACTCCTTTCGGTCCTGATGGCAGGATTCATATTACTCTGGAAGCCGCCTCCGAGAGCATCCAGAGGAAGGCCATTGTTTACGACGGGACCGGTGACGACCACTACGACACAATCAGTGCCTTCATCAAGAGCCTGCGAGGTAGCGATCCCGATGCCTCTCTTTACTGGCTGGCCAAGATGCTCCATGCGGGTGAGGAGTTACGGTTCATCACGCGGCGTCTCGTGATCTTTGCCAGCGAGGATGTGGGGCTTGCCGATCCGCTGGCTCTACCACTTGCTATTTCCGCTCAGCAGGCTGTTGAGTTTGTAGGATTACCCGAGGCCCGGATAACGCTTGCCCATGCAACCGTCTATTTGGCTACGGCTCCGAAGAGCAACAGTGCCTATGCTGCATTGGGGAAAGCTGAGAAGGATCTGGCTCAGGGGCGAACCTTGGAGGTTCCCTCGCATCTCCGAGACTCGCATTACAAGGGGGCCAAGTCCTTGGGTCACGGCGAGGGCTACAAATATGCCCACAGCTACGAGGGGGGATATGTTCCTCAGGCCTACCTTCCCGAGGGTCGCACTTATTACACCCCGACCCGCCATGGCGCCGAGGCACGCATCGCTGACCGTCTGGAGGCGTGGCGTGCAGAGTTTGAGGAAGCCAAGATTCGGTGATAGGGGAATAAGCGATGGGGAATGGGGGCGTCAGTCCCTAAAAGGCTTCAGTCTAAACCGCTAACCACCCGCCCGGCTTCGCCGGGCATCAGAGAAAGCCTTTGACTCCCGGGGTGGCTCCTTCTACCTTTTTCGTCCGCCTTGGAACGCCATTATGCTGCGCCCTCTTGGGCGGCAAATCTTCTTTAATCCTCTTCATTTCATGGCCGATCAGCTTTCCTACGCATTCATCACTCCCGCCGCACTCCGCAAGGGTCGGGCCGGTGGCATTCTTGGCCGTTTGATTTCGCGCAGCGGACTCGAGCTTTATACCGGCCGCGTTTTCGCTCCCTCCGCAAAGACTCTTGGAGAACTTGCTGCAACTTTTTCCGGACAGCCCAAGACAGCAGCCTATTTGAAGGAGCTGTCTGCCGGTTCACAGAGTCTTGTGCTCGTTCTCAAGGGTGAAGATGCGGCTGCAAAAGTCGCCTCGATCGTCGGTAACGATGACTCCATGAACGGCCGTGGGGAGACCCTTCGCGACACCTTCGGGGATCTTATTGAAAGCCCCGAGGTAGGTGGAAAGACTATCTATTTCGAACCCGGAGTGATCGCTCCCGCTAATACAGCCGAGGCCGCCGCAGGACTCAAGTTGCTGGCGAATGCCTCTGATGCCGAGGGCGGAATCCTCGATTCCTCCACATCGTTCTCCGCTTCCACGGAGAAGACGCTCGTGCTGATCAAGCCCGACAACTTTGCTTTCCCAAACACCCGTCCGGGCGGGGTGATCGATCTCTTTGCTCGTACGGGATTGGCACTGGTCGGATTCAAGCCATTCCACCTATCCGTGGCTCAAGGTGAAGAGTTCTACGGGCCGGTCCTGGACTTCCTGGTTGAGAAACTCCCTGATGGCCGCTCGCAGTGGGAGTCGATCATCGCCTTCATGTCCGGCAAGCGTCCCTCCGAATGCACATCTGAAGAGAAGTCGCTGCCCGGCTCCCAGCCCTGTGTAGCCATGATCTATCAGGGACCGAACGCCGTTGCTAAGATCCGCGAGGCCCTTGGGTCAACAAATCCAGCCAATGCCGCACATGGTACAATTCGTAAGGAGTTCGGCACCACGATTATGATCAATGGAGCCCATGCTTCCGATTCCGTCGAGAATGTTGCCCGCGAGACCGAAATCATCCGTCTTGAGGAGAATGACTTCAAAACGAAGATTGCCGCCGTTCTCTGATTTTCTTTAGTACCGTTTCCACTAGCAACCCAACCACATAACCCAACGCTTCCCATGGATCTCGCAACACGCGTCAGCGAACTCACGCCCTCTCTCACTCTCGCCATCGACAGCAAGGCCAAGGCCCTGCGTGCCGAGGGAGTCGATGTCTACAGCTTCGGAGCCGGAGAGCCCGATTTCGACACGCCGGAGCATATCAAGGCGGCCGCCATCGAGGCCCTCAATGCCGGATTCACAAAGTACACCCCCAGCTCCGGAATGCCCGAGCTGCGTGCTGCGATCAGCGAGAAGTTCAAGCGCGACAACGGGCTCGACTACAAGCCGAGCGAGATCATCGTCAGCAACGGTGCCAAGCAGAGCTGCTTCAACGCCATCATGGCCGTCTGCGGCGAGGGTGACGAAGTCATCATCCCCGCGCCCTACTGGCTCAGTTATCCCGACATGGTCCGTCTTGCCGGTGCCGAGCCGATCATCGTCCAGACGACTCAGGAGAATGATTGGAAGATGACTCCCCAGCAGTTCGAGGAGGCAATGAGCCCCCGCACCAAGATGGTCATCATCAACTCCCCGGGCAATCCGACGGGTTCCGTCTACACCAAGGAAGAGCTTCGCGCCCTGGTCGAGGTGGCCGCTGAAGAGGAGATCACGATCCTCTCCGATGAGATTTACGAGAGCCTCACTTATGACGGTGCCGAGCATGTCTCCGTCGCCTCCCTCACACCCGAGGCCAAGGATCTGACGATCACTGTCAACGGCTTCAGCAAGGCCTATGCCATGACCGGATGGCGTCTTGGTTACCTCGGTGCTCCCGAGAAGATCGCCAAGGCGATCGACTCCATGCAGAGCCACACCACCTCGGGTCCCTGCTCCTTTTCTCAGAAGGGTGGCCTCGCCGCCCTCACTGGCAGCCAGCAGTGTGTCGCCGACATGCGCGAGGAGTTCAACATTCGCCGCGAGTACATGTTTGAGCGGCTTTCCGCCATCCACAATGTCACGGCCGTGAAGCCGAAGGGTGCCTTCTACATGCTGGCTAATGTGTCGAAGCTCGGCATGACGTCCACAAACTTCGCCGACCGCCTTCTCAGCAAGGCCAATGTCGCCGTCGTTCCCGGTATCGCCTTCGGTGATGATCGTGTGGTCCGCCTCAGCTATGCAACGGGCCTCGATGTCATCAAGCCCGGCCTCGACCGCTTCGAGGACTTCTGCAAGACCCTCTAAGTTTCCATTATTGGTTTCACGGGGAATCCCCGACCAAGCCATGACTTCCCGAAAGGCCATCCGCTCCCAAAGCGTGGATGGCCTTTTTGATTATCTGGAAAGGCAGCGCAAGCTTATCGAGAAAGCGCTCGCTAAGGCTGTTCCCACGGCTTCTGCTCGACCGGCCACGATCCATACGGCGATGCGCTACAGCCTGCTTGGCGGAGGTAAGCGTCTCCGTCCCATCCTGACTCTGGCTGCTGCGGAAGCCTGTGGTTTAGAGACTTCCAGCAATGTTCTTTCCGCTGCTTGCGCGGTGGAACTGATCCACACCTACTCCCTCATTCATGACGATCTTCCCTGCATGGATGATGACGACCTGCGTCGTGGACAACCCACTTCGCATAAGGTCTATGGAGAGGGTGTCGCCGTCCTTGCCGGAGATGCGCTTCTGACTCGGGCTTTTGCCCTGCTGGCCGACATTACGCCCCCCAAGCGCTATCCCCTTGCAATTCTTCTCGAGGAGACTGCCACTGCTGCGGGAAGTCTCCAACTAATCGCGGGCCAGGTGGCCGATCTCGAGGCGGAGAAAAGAAAGTTGTCGATAGCCGATGTCCGCGTCATCCATGAGCGGAAGACCGCGGCCATGATCGTGCTTGCGCTCCGCCTCGGCGCCATGACGGCCAATGCAACATCTTCTCAACTGAAGGCGCTCACGGAGTTTGGACAGTCTCTCGGCCTTGCCTTCCAGATCATCGACGACATCCTCGATGTCACCCAGCCGAGTGAGCAGCTCGGCAAGAGCGCTGGAAAAGACCTCAGGGCCGCCAAGGCAACCTATCCTTCCGTCATAGGCCTGGAGGCCTCCGCCAAAGAGGCAGCACGTTTGACGAGGAAGGCCCATGTTGCGCTGAAAGAGCTTGATCCAAAGCCCGCAAGGCTTACCCAGATTGCGGAGTATCTGTTGGGGCGTACGGAATAGCGGCAACTAAGTATCGACTATCAGCAAATAGTTATCGACAAAACTTTCATTTCTCTTAATCAGTGTTGAGTCATGAAAAAACCAAATGCCACCCTCAACGCACCGGATAACCCACAAGCACCCACCGATCTGCAGAAGTTTGGAAAGATCTCCAACGTCATTTGCATTTCAGCGCTCGCTCTTCTGATCCCGGTTTTTCTATGCACGCTCCTCATGTTGGTGGCGTTCCGAGAGGCAAAGAAGGAGGGACTGACGCCCGTTACTTCCAAGGAAATCGAGAACGGATTATCTAAAACTACCACGACGCTTTCAGTCGGCATCCCCGAAAAGAATTACATCAAAATCATCTCTTCCTATTCTTGTGCCGAAACAAACGCCAACAGCGTCTCCATCATATGCCCGGAAAGTTCTAAAATTGTTTGGAATAGACTTTCCTCAGAGGAACGATTGCTTCTCTGGAGGGCAACTTTTTTTATCTGCAACGCCGCAACAAAGTGGTTTTCCATCGAAACCCTGATGACGATAATCCTTGTCTGGCTGCTTCGGAGCCTCTTTCTGCACACAACCCGAGATGGATTCTTTACCATGCGAACCGTGCGGCTGTTCAAACTGCTTTGCTCATGGAGTTTGGCCGGCGCCCTTGTCTGTATCCTTCAACTGCTGTGGATTTTTCCAGGGATGGGACCTCCAGCGCTTCTATCCGCGCTGTACCTACCTTCTTTGATCTCGCATCTTCTTTTGGGAGGTGTCTTTTTTGCAATGAGCCAAATGATGGACATAGCCATCAAGATGAAGGAAGAGCAAGAGTTCACCATCTGACTTCCAGACAAGATGCCCATCATCATTCGACTCGATGTCGCTCTTGCCCAGCGCAAGATGCAGCTTAGCCAACTCTCCGAGGGAGTGGGCGTGACGCTTTCCAACCTCTCGGTACTCAAGACTGGCAAAGCCAAGGCCATCCGCTTCAGTACTCTCGAGGCCATCTGTAAGCACCTCAACTGCCAACCCGGGGAGATTCTCGAGTTTGCTCCGGAAGCAGCGGGCAGCATTCGAGAGAAGACAAACTGAACGGAACCAATATCACCGAATCCCAGATACAGGAATGAAACTCCTGCATCTTGGGTTGGGGTAGAACTCGCTCTGGTGGAATCAACGGTTATCTGTGATAAAGAAGGCTGATCTTCGCGTCACGCATGGCCTTCACCGATAAATTTTTCCGCCAGCTGGTCCTTGATGCCTTTTCACGGGCTCGACGCGGTGAGCTCAAGCTGACGATGCCCGGTGGCTCGCGGCGTCTTTTTGGGGGACTGGGAAAAGAACTTCAGGCTGAACTGACGGTTA
>CAIXGT010000190.1 GCA_903919105.1 uncultured Spartobacteria bacterium
AGCAAGGAGCACAATATCCGCCTGCGCAGCCGCGCCTTGGATCGCGGGTGGTCGCTTAACGAATACCGGTTCAGCGTGGTTGGTGATGTCGAAGGAGCCGAGCAACCGCCGGCCATCCATGATGAGAAGGAGCTCTACAAATCACTGGGTCTCGATTTTATTCCTCCCGAACTCCGTGAGGACAAAGGGGAAATTGCGGCAGCGGAGGCAGGGACGCTTCCTGATCTGATCGAGTGGAGCAACCTGCGCGGCACCTTCCACTGCCACACCACAGCAAGCGACGGAAAGAATAGTCTACTCGAGATGGCCCGCGCTGCCATTGATCTCGGACTCGAATACCTTGGCATCGCCGATCACAGCAAGAGCTCCTTCCAGGCCCACGGACTCGATGCCTCAAGGCTTGCCGAGCAGGTGGCCGAGATACGGGAACTCAATGCATCAAAGGAATTCCAAGAGGCTGGCTTCCGTCTCTTTGCTGGAACGGAATGCGACATCATTAAGGAGGGAGACCTCGACTTCCCCGACGAGGTATTAGCCACGCTGGATTATGTGGTCGCCTCGGTTCACTCCGGCTTCACGGCCGATGAGAAGACAATGACCGAGCGGATCATCCGGGCGATCCGCAATCCCCATGTCTCCATGATGGGGCACCTGACGGGTCGACTGCTCCTTGCCCGCGACGCCTATCCGGTGAATATCCCCGCTGTTATCGATGCGGCTGCCGAGACCGGCACGATCATCGAGATCAATGCCAGTCCCTGGAGGCTGGATATGGATTGGCGCTGGTGGCCGCTTGCGAAAGAGAAGGGGGTTAAGTGCACGATCAATCCCGACGCCCATACAACCTACGGCCTTCAGGATCTCATCTATGGTGTAGGGATCGCCCGCAAGGGATGGCTGACCAAGAACGATGTCGTGAACTGCCTGCCACTTGGGAAGGTGGAGCAAGTCCTCGCCGCCAAAAGATTCCGATGAATTTTCCCGCAGCTGTAACGGATGCGAAGCAACGGCCAGGCAAGCAAACGCAGAGGCGCGGAGATGAAGTGATCGGAGAAGGGAGTTGGCTTTTAGTTTCTCTGCGTTCTCAGCGCCTCTGCGGGATATAAATCCTAGCAGTATCTTATGAAAGCTGTTCCCGAATACTGCGCTGTCCGTCCAGGACTCTTCCATTGGCAGGGGTATGAGCCGGAAGTGAAGTGCGATTGCTCCTCGACGGCTCTGGTGACTCCGGCGGGGTTGATCTTTATCGATCCGATCTCCCTCGCAGAGGAGGCGCTGAAAGAACTGGTGTTGGAGTCCTTCTCTGCTCCCGCCGCCGTGGTGCTTACCAGTGGAAACCACCAGCGGGAGAGCTTGGCGCTGGCCAAACGCTTCGGGATCCCGGTCTTCGCTCCTGCCAATGCCGGCGATGACATCATCGCCGATCAGGGTTTCCTTTCCGGTGAGCCCGTGGCCGGTATGGAGTCGGTTGCACTGCCAGGATTTGGTCCGGGGGAGACGGCGTTTTTTTACGATGGCGTCCTCATCTTGGGCGATGCGCTGATCAATCTGGAGCCCGAGGGATTGAGGTTGCTTCCGGAGAAATACCGCGAAAAGAAGAAGCAGTCGCTCAAGTCCTTCGCCGCGCTCAAGGACATCAACCCGCAAGTGCTTCTATTCGCCCATGGTAACCCGATTCCACAGGATGCGGCGCGGAGGCTTTCCGCGCTTTTTGATGTGCAAGAGTGAAGGCGTGGTAAGATGAAAAACATGACTCCGGAACAAGATCTCTTTTTTATGAACGAAGCCATGGAAGAGGCCCTCAAGGGATTCGCCGAGGGAGGTATTCCGATCGGTTCAGTTCTTGTGCGTGATGGCAAGATCATCGGACGAGGTCACAATCAACGTGTCCAGAAAGGGAATGCCATCCTCCACGGCGAGATGGACTGTCTTATGAACGCCGGACGTCAAATCAGCTACCTCGACACCGTAATCTACTCGACGCTGTCTCCCTGCATGATGTGCTCAGGAACGATCGTTCAGTTCAAGATTCCCCGGGTGGTTGTGGGCGACAAAGTGAACTTCGCTGGTTCTCCAGAGTTTCTTCGATCCCACGGAGTGGAAGTCGAGTTGCTTAACGACCCTTGTCTCATTGAGATGATGGGGGATTTCATAAGGAGTAGACCGGAGCTTTGGAACGAGGATATCGCCGAACAAGGCTAAATCCCGCCGGATCTTCGGGGGCACAAGCGTATTTCAGATAAAAACTATAACTGCGCGGAAGTGCCGAAAAATCGGAGCTCCCGCGCAGTGGCTGTCAAGCCGGGCCCCCCGACCCGGAGATGACAAATTGTCTTAAAACTACTTGGTTGGACTTGGAGGCGGCGTGGGGGAGGGACCCCCTTTCTTATCACCGCCACAACCGCCGCAATTGGCTTGAGCTTGGGGCGCGGTGAGCGTGATAAGGGCCATGAAGAGACCGGCAATGGTGAATCGAACGGCTTGTGTGGTTGTCATCGGTTGATGATGGGGTTGGTTGGGTTGGTTGAGTTGGTTGAGTTGGTTGAGTTGAGTTCCCTAGCAGAGAGCTTGGATAATGTTTGACCCTACCACCGGGATTTTGTTCAAAAAAAGTGACCGTGTGCAATTTGCGACCGGTATCGGAATGATGCATCCAAGTCTGGCGGGTTGTGGTTGGGACTCCCTTGTGGAAGGATGTTGCCTATGAAACGGTATGCATGGATTCCGGTGGCCGTGGCTTTGTTGCTGCTGCAGGCTTGTGCCAGCGTGAGTTCCACGGCGGTTTTTTATCAACCGACCACGGCGAATTACTATCCGCCGAAGCCCTCTAATGCCATCATTCCGATCCTGAATGCGCCTCCCGTCCACCCCTACTTCGAGATCGGGCGCTTCGCTTTCCAGACGACCCTCGGCTATCCCTTTGCGATCAATTCCGTGATCTACAATGCGCGTCGAGCAGGCGCTGACGCCGTGATTGTAAAGAACTGTCAGAACTGGACGGTTCCTTACAGTTATGTGGTCCCACC
Organism: uncultured Spartobacteria bacterium; assembly: GCA_903919105.1. The sequence goes on from CAIXGT010000190.1 coordinate 3,027, forward strand.
CACTGTGGGAT
>CAIXGT010000191.1 GCA_903919105.1 uncultured Spartobacteria bacterium
CACGCAGGGTCACCTTGGCGCCGATGGGCTGACCCGCACGTAGCTTGAAGTTGGAGATAGCCTTCTTGGCAATCGTCTCAACAGGCTTCTGTCCGGTGATGAGCTGAAGCTCGTCCTTGGCGATTTCCAGGGCAGCCTTCACGTCGGGTGCGGAGGCGATGGATGTATTGATAACAACCTTCACAAGGCGTGGCACCTGATGCACGTTCTTGTATCCACGCTTCTCCTTGAGGGCGGGGATGATGCGTGTGGTATACTCGTTCTGAAGTTCGGCAATGGGCAGTGACATGTCTCTGTATCCTTTTAGTAGTTGGCCTTAATTCAGGTTATTCGGCTTTTGGGGCCTTGGGTGCTTTTGGAGCCTTCTCGACCTTGGCTTTGACAAGCTTCTTAGCATCGGGAGCTTTTTCGTTCTTTGCCTTGGGAGAGGCAACGTTCTTGATGGCCTTCTCGAGGAGCTTGACGTTCGAAATATTGAGGGGGCCCTCGCGCTCAATGATCGCGCCGTTCGGCTGCTCCTGGGAGCGCTTCACGTGCTTCTTGATCATGCGGACACCTTCGATTACGACCTGATGTTTGGCACGGTTGACCTGGAGGATTTTACCCTCGGAGCCACGGTGGTTTCCGGAGATGACCTTCACAAGATCACCAGCATGGACATGGGTTTTAATAAGCGGGATTGCAGGCATTGTCTTGGAGATTAGAGGACCTCGGGGGCTAGGGAGACGATCTTCATGAAGTTCTTTTCACGGAGTTCGCGGGCAACCGGTCCGAAGATACGGGTTCCACGCGGGTTCTTATCCTTGTCGATAATGACAATCGCGTTGCTGTCAAAGCGCAGGTAGGAACCATCCTCACGGCGGACCGGCTGGCGAGTACGGACGACAACGGCACGGACCACATCGCCCTTCTTCACAGCACCACCAGTGGAGGCTTCCTTGACGTTGGCGGTAATGATATCGCCGATGCGGGCAACGAGTGTCCTCTTGCCAATGACACCGATCATGGTGGCCATGCGGGCGCCAGTGTTATCGGCGACATCGAGACGGGAGCGGAGTTGGATCATGGTACTGGTTCCTGAAAGTAAGTGATTCTAGCAGACGATTAGTGACGGATCACCTCGACCAAGCGCCAGCGCTTTAGGCGGCTGAGAGGGCGGGTCTCCATGATGGAGACGCGATCCCCGATCTTGGCTTCGTTCTTTTCATCATGGACGTGGAACTTCTTCACTTGCTTGATGATCTTGCCAAAAAGCGGGTGAGGAACACGCGTGATCGTCTTGACCACGATGGTCTTGTCCATCTTGTCGGAGATCACTTCCCCGACACGGGTCTTGCGAAGGGAGCGGGACTCGTCAGCAGGTGACGTGGAAGTTGGTATGGTAGCTGTTTCGTTCATCGGAGCGGTGGCCTGTTGTGCTTAGAGCGCCTTGGTTGCCTTGGTTTTTGCGGTGAGCACGGTTTCAAGCCGAGCGATCTCGCGGCGCATCGTGGTCAGAAGATGGGGCTTTTCCAGCTGACCGGCTTGCTGCTGCAAGCGTAGATGGAAGATCTCCTGTCGCAGTTCCTTTTTACGGGAAGTGAGTTCAGTAGGCGTCAATTCGCGGATTTCGTCAAGAGTCATATTCGGTTCCTGTGATCGTGTGCCTGAAGATTAGGCGGCGTGGTGACGGGTGATGAACTTCGTCCGGATCGGGAGTTTGTTAGCGGCAAGGCGAAGGGATTCGCGAGCCACGGTCTCCGACACTCCGTCGAGTTCAAACAAGATATTGCCCGGACGCACCGTGGCAACCCAGTACTCTGGCTGCCCCTTCCCTTTACCCATTCGGGTCTCTGGAGGACGGGCAGTTACTGATTTGTCAGGGAAGATGCGGATCCATAGCTTGCCCTTGCGCTTCATGTTACGCGTAAGTGCCACACGTGCGGCTTCGATCTGGGTGTTGGTGATCCAGGCACGATCCAGGGTCTGGAGGCCGAATTCACCGAAATCAATATTGATATTACGCGAGGCTGTTCCCTTGCGGCTTCCACGCTGGGTCTTGCGATACTTGACTCTTTTTGGCAGTAAGGGCATGGCTTCTCTCCTTTAAAAATTCCTGTGATGGTTTAGGCGACCGCCTCCACTGCCGCGGGTGCGGAAACGGCGGACGACGGAGCAACGGAGCGTGGTTCTGGGAGCTTCTCGGGCTTTTTGCAGATCCAGCACTTCACACCGACTTTTCCGGCAAGTGTGTCAGCTTCAGCAAAACCGTAGTCGATGGTTTTGCGGAGAGTGTGGAGAGGAATTGTGCCGGCACGAACAACTTCGGTGCGGGCGATTTCGGCGCCGCCAAGACGGCCGCTTGCGCGGATCTTGATACCATCAGCTCCCATGTCCATGGCGATCTGCATTGACTTCTTCATGGCGCGGCGGAACCCAATGCGTCGCTCAAGCTGACCGGCGACGCTTTCGGCAACAAGTTGCGCGTCAATCTCGGGCTGCTTGATCTCGATGATGTCGATCTTGGCCTGCTTGCCACCTGCCAAATCAGAAACCTTCTTGGTCATCGTCTCGATCTCGGATCCCTTACGGCCAATCACGATGCCGGGACGTGCAGTGAAGATTGTGACGCGGACACTGTTCCAGGCACGCTCGATGACGATACGGGAAACCGCTGCGGTCTTGAGCTTTTTCTTGAGCCAGCCGCGGATTAATTGATCGGCATAGAGGAAATCGGCGAATTCTTTTTCCGTAGCGTACCAGCGCGAGGTCCAGTCACGGGTGATCGGAAGGCGGAAGCCGATGGGGTTGACTTTTTGTCCCATAGTAAGTGTGCGTTATAAGGTGATTGGCTTCTCTGCTTAGTCTTTGATTTCGACAGTCTCAGTGACCACCTCAACTGCTGGAGCAGAGGATGCGGCTTCATTCATGACTTTTGGTTTTTCTGAGGACTTTGAAGTCCGGCGAGACTTGGGCTTGTCAGCACGGCGAACGATCGGCACCTCATCAGTCAAAACGATACGGATATGGCTGTTACGCTTACGGACCGGACCGGAGCTGCCACGTGCCTTCGGGCGCATGCGCTTGATGGTCGGAGCCTCGCCGATGACGGCCTCCTTGATCACAAGGAGTTCGGGACGGATATTGTTGTTGTGCTCGGCGTTAGCGATCGCACTTTTGAGAGTCTTGGCGATCAGGGGCGCTGCTTTCTTCGGAATGAATGCAAGTTGCTGAAGGGCATCAATGGCTGGGAGTCCCTGTATTTCACGGGTGACCTCGCGTGCCTTGAAGGCTGATATTTTCGCGTAGCGGTGGGTGGCGATGACTTGCATGAGTAATTAGCGTGTGGTGTCGATGCGGAGTGTGTCGCCTGACCTGACGGACTCGGCGGGAGTGACAATATTCTGAACAATGGCACCGCTGATCGAGTCGCGGACATCGACGACGCGGACTGAGGCAACCTGGCGGGCACCGCGCCATACTTGGAAAGGCATGCCCGTCTTGACTCCCTGTCGGGAACCCAGATTTGCGACGACTAAGGAAAGATCGGGTTTTACATCCACAACAGTACCTGTCGTAAGATCGACTCCTGATGCTGC
>CAIXGT010000192.1 GCA_903919105.1 uncultured Spartobacteria bacterium
AGCTTTGCGGTGTCGTAATTCTTACGCGGTAGAACAGGGATGGGAGTTGGAGTCAGCGTTGGATGTCCGTTCTCTTGTTTTGAGGCCTGTTTCAAGGGCTGTTTTTTTGAGCATCCGAGCGGAACGAGAATTAGTGCTAGGGCACCTACCATGCATCCTTGGATACCAAGAGTTTTGAAGGCCTGCATGGGATAAAAAACAGCGACTGCTTAGAGCTTTTTTTAGAGCTTCTTAAATCTGCTCAGAGGTAGGCCAAGAAGGAGCCCATGACATCACCCGGGATGTCTATCATCTTGTAATCCGTCGAGGAGACAAAGAGCAGGCTCTGGCTTCCCTTACCCAGAATATTGCCTGTCGAATCGTAGATTTCGTGCTCGAGGGTGACAAACTTCCGGTTATGCCCTGACACACGGATCTTCACGCTGACGGTCTCGAACTCCTTGGTCTCGCGGACGAACTTGTGCTCGAACGACCTGGTTAGGATATAGAAAGGTGTCTCCTTGAGGTTGAACTTGGGCATCACCTTGTTGAAGAAGAGCTCGCGGGTCTTGCCCACCCACATGGCGTACATGCCGAAATAGACATTCCCAACCGAGTTGGTGTCGGCATAGGTAGCAATGAAGGAGTGGACGAACCACTTCTCCTCGAAGTGTCCGGAGATGTCATGAGTGCCGGTTGGCGAGGGGGTGAGGATAGTACCGACCGGAGTGAGGGGAACGACGGAGACGGTGGCAGGCTGATCGAGCTCCTCGGAATCTGACGTAAAATCCTCCCCGGTGAAGGGCTTGATCATGAGCCAGATCACGTATCCCAGCGGCAGGAGTGAGGCCAGCATCTGGAAGATGGGCTGATGGAGGAAGTAGCCATAGGCGAAAATCACCACAGCCAGCGATCCGATGCAGAACATCTTGATCTGAGGGATGACATTCACCGGGCCGTTCATGAAGGCTCGCCCGATCGCAAGAGCCGAGTAGCCGACAAAGAACGTCGCAAAGAAGATCATGAAATACTCCAACTCGATGCCGATCGCCGCCCCGATGACTGCAATCAGGGCGCAGAGAATGAAGGTGGGGATGGGGGAGGTGATCAGCTTCTGCGGGATCAAGGCGAAGATCGGGTTCTTGCTCTGGCTGGCATTGGTCTGGAAAAACCAGCGGAGAGCGATATAGCCGCTGTCGAGCGTTGTCAGGATGCACCCGCCAAGGAACACGAGATACGCGCCGAGCAGCCAGGCATTCACTGGTGGCTGGCTGAAGACGCGGGTCAGCAGGGACTGTGCATAGGGATAACCGGCAAGCCCCTTCTGGATGAACTCTGCTCCGTTACCTTCCATCGCCCAGAGAGCCAGGATGCCATGGAACAGCAGAATCGCTCCGAAGAGGGTGGCTCCCACTGCGTAGGAGGCCGTGATAGAAGTGTTTTCCCTGCGCATCTGGATGGCCCGCTGCCATTGCTGAAGATCGAGCCAGGGGCCTATGATGAAGCCGATGCAGATCGGGATCACATAGCCCCAGAAGTTCCAGTCTTGGGTCGGAAGAAGACTCGGGCGATGGATTCCACGGAAGAAGGGAGATCCCAGCTCTGAGATAATGATGACCACGCAAACAATGATCAGTGCTAGGAAGGCCGCATGACTGTACTTGATGCGTCGTATGGAGAATTCCTCCCCGAAGAGAATACCTGCGGCCAGAATGATGAGAGCGGTCAGAGGCAGGTAGAGGGAGTCTGGCTTCAGTCCGAGGGGCTGCCATCCGTAACGGATCAACGCGAAGATGGTGAGTGAGATGGCGATGATCTGGTAGAGGAAGAAAACCAGACGAAACGGGCGCGACCAGTTGTTGAAAAATGCCGCGAGACTCTCCGATCCAGCGTGTCTTTTTGCTATGTGATCGGTGACGAGTCCGAAAAGGAAGAGGCCCAGACAGTTCGGTATCAGAAAGGTGAGCAGTCCCGTGAGACCGAACTCGACTGTGAACTGCACGGAGAAAAAGAGGCCGAGTCCCCAGACCCAGGAGAGGGCGACGGTGTTTCCCCAGAGGAGAACATTCAGGAAACGGAATCTTGGGGAGGAGAGTGCTGAAGTGGCCATGAAGATAAATTTAGCCTACTGACTGATCGCGGTGTCTTCAATCTGAATGGGTGCTCACGGAAGGAAATATGTAAAAAGATGAGAAGATCTCCTGCCGGCAGGCTCCTCCTGACTCCTCCCGTTCTTGCAATTGCTCCACAGTAAAGGCACTCTCTTGCCTTGCTCTACCGCCCCGTGGTAGAGCCTCTTCTTTCTCCAATTCCTTGAAAATTCTCGACCGCTATCTTCTGACCGCCCTCGCTGTGGCGACGCTGATGGGGGTTGCCCTGCTAAGCGTGGTGCTAGTTCTGGGGAATGTGTTCAAGGAGATGCTCGATCTGCTGATCAACCACAACGTACCGCTTGAAACGGTCCTGGGGTTTGTTGCCTTTGTCCTCCCTTTCTCGATGACTTTCACGATCCCGTGGGGTTTCCTCACGGCCGTCCTGTTGGTCTTCGGGCGTCTCTCGGCGGATAATGAAATCATCGCACTGCGCTCCAATGGGGTGAGTTTCCCCAGGATCATTATCCCCGTTCTGGCTATGGCTCTCCTGCTCGTCGGGATCTGCTTCTGGATCAATAGTGATGTGGCCCCTCGTGCCCAGTATGCGATGCTGAACTCCCTGTTCCGGATTGCCACAAGCAATCCCGTCTCCATGTTCCAGCCGGACGAAGTGGTCGACCAATTTCCCGATCGGAGAATCTTTGTGGGAGGACGCGATGGGGATCTCATGAAGAATCTCGTGGTCGTTGAGCTGGACGATCATGGGGCAACCTCGAAGGTTGTCTTTGCAAAGACCGGCACTCTCTCCACAGACACGGAGAAACACCGTCTTCTGCTCAGAGTTCAGGATGCCAACTTCGAGCAACGGGATGAAAGAGATCCAGGAAATGTCAATCTGATCCGCCAGGGCATCACGATGAAGGAGGGGGTCTTCCCGATGTCGCTCCAGAAGCTTCTCGATCAAAAGAAGAGACGCAAGCCACTCACGTCCCACACGCTCCGGGAGCTTTTCGAGGAGATTTCAAAACCCGACTGTCCGCGAAGGCTCGCCTATCAGGTAGAGGTGAGTAAACGGTTCTCCCTCTCGCTTGCCGCACTCTCCTTTGCGCTCATCGCAGTTCCCCTTGGTATCACCGCCCACCGCAAGGAGACCTCTGTGGGATTCGCCCTGAGTCTGGTGATCGCCTTTGGTTATTTCTTTCTCATCATCATCGCCGATACCTTTCACGAGAATCCCCATGCCATGCCGGTTCTACTGGTCTGGTTTCCCAATCTTCTTTTCACGGGATTTGGGATCTGGCTCTTCTCGCGCCTTGCTCGTCGTTAAGGAGTTGAGGAGTTAAGGAGTCCTTAAACATTTACCAAGCCTCACTACAACACATCCAACATCATGCCCTCCTCCAAGGAAGTTTCACTTAACGATCCCGCGACCAAAGAAACCATCCGCAAACTTGTCACGGGAGTCGCGAGTGGACGCCGTGCGGATCTTCTGAGCGACATGATGGAGACGGTGATCAAGTATGGCCTTGATGATGCCTCGATCGGGGATCTCAAGCTGGTCAGTCGCTCCATGCGCGAGATGCGCTTCGCAGCCTCGGTATTCCAAAAATACAACGCGATCCGCAAAGTGGCGGTCTTCGGCTCCGCACGGACCAAGTCTGATGAGGCTGACTTCCAGCTGGCCCGAGAGTTTTCACGCCGGATCGTCGAGGAGAACTTCATGATCATCACCGGCGGCGGCGATGGCATCATGGGTGCCGCACAGCAGGGAGCCGGCGCCGAAAAGAGCTTCGGCCTGAACATCAGGCTGCCATTCGAGCAGAGTGCCAACCAGGTGATCCTGGGAGACCCCAAGCTGATCAACTTCAACTATTTCTTCGCCCGCAAGCTCAGCTTCGTGAAGGAAACCAGCGCCTTCGTCCTCTTTCCCGGTGGTTTCGGAACGCTCGACGAGGGATTCGAGGTGCTGACGCTCCTGCAGACGGGGAAGACCTCGATCGTACCGATTATCCTGATGGACAGGCCGAATGGCTTCTACTGGGAGACCTGGCGGCGCTTCATGGATAACGACATCCTGGAACTCGGGCTCATCTCTCGTTCCGATTTCCATCTCTTCACGATCACTCACGACATCGATCGCGCCGTGAACGAGATCAAGCATTTCTACAAAGTGTTCCATTCTTATCGCTGGGTCCGCGACGAGATGGTGATCAGGCTGAATAACAAACTCACGCCGGCAGCCTTGGAAAACCTGAACCAGCAGTTCGATCATCTCCTTGTCTCGGGACATATCGTCCAGCGGGATGCCCTTCCCGAGGAGGCCGATGAACGCGAAACTCTCCATCTCCCTCGCATGGTGTTGATTCCTCACAAGAGAGAATTCGGAATGCTCCGTCTCCTGATCAACGCTATCAACGACTCCCCGGTGATCGATAACCCTCACGCTGAGCCCCTCAGTGCTCATGGGAATTCCTAGCGCCCGGGATTGAAGAATCCTTCTCTCAAGGGTAAGGTTCGGTTTCTATAAAAAGTAACGATAACGATGACGACGAAGGCAAAGGTTTTTCTCTACGACACCACGTTGCGGGACGGTACCCAGGGTGAGGGGATCTCCTTCAGCCTGCTGGATAAGATCCGGATCGCTGAGAAGCTTGCCGGATTCGGCATGGATTTTATCGAGGGCGGATGGCCCGGATCGAATCCCAAGGATCTCGCCTTCTTTGCCGAGGCTAGGAAACACGATTTCGGGAAGACGAAGCTCGCAGCCTTCGGCAGTACCCGCCGTGCAGGGGTCAAGGCCTCGGAGGATCCCCAATTAGCCCAGTTGCTGGAGGCGGAAACACCCGTGGTCACCATCTTCGGAAAGAGCTGGAAACTCCAAGTGGACAAGGTGCTGGGGGTACCCCATGAGGAGAACCTCGCCATGATCCGTGATAGCGTGGCTTACCTGAAGTCGTGTGGACGTGAGGTCTTCTACGATGCCGAACATTTCTTTGACGGTTACAAGGATGACACGGAGTTTGCCATGCGCACCCTAGGTGCTGCTGCCGAGGCGGGAGCCGACATGCTGGTCCTCTGCGATACCAACGGAGGCACGATGCCAGAAGAGATTTCAGCGATCACTGCCGCAGTGGAATCCCGTTTCCCCGGCAAGGTGGGCATTCACACCCATAATGATTGCGGGATGGGAGCTGCCAACGCCCTCGCTGCCGTCCGCGCCGGTGCTGTCCAGATCCAGGGGACGATGAATGGGTACGGCGAGCGCACAGGGAACTGCAACCTAACGACCGTGATCCCGTGTCTCCAGCTCAAGATGGCGATCCCTGTCGTGCCCGATCTCACGAGACTGAGAGAGGTATCGCTCTTTGTGGACGAGTTGGCGAACTGCCAGCCTGACGTGCGTGCTCCGTTCGTTGGCAACACCGCATTCGCTCACAAGGGGGGGATGCACGTGAATGCCGTTGCCAAGACTGCGGCAGCCTACGAGCATATCGAGCCCTCTTCCGTCGGCAATCACCAGAATATCCTCGTCTCCGAGCTTTCCGGTCGGAGCAACATCCTTCTCAAAGCTGAGGAACTCGGCCTGAAGCTGGACAAGAACGATCCGGCCGTGCTCCTAGTACTCGAGAAGATCAAGGCTCTGGAGTCCCAGGGGTTCGAGTTCGAGGCGGCCGATGCCTCGCTCGATTTGCTCATCAGGAAGGAGTTGGGACTTCATGTGCCTCTCTTTGAGTTGCAGGGATATCATTGCAACTTCCGCCGAGATGCTGCCGGCTCATGTACTACCTGTGAGGCCACCGTCACCGTCCTCAATGACGGGCAGCCCATTGTAACGACCGCGGATGGAGACGGCCCCGTGAATGCTCTGGACGCCGCCCTCCGCAAGGCCCTGCTCCAGCTTCATCCTTGGATCGCGGGAATCAGTCTCTCCGACTACAAGGTTCGCATCGTGGATGGGGGCAGGGGAACTGCCGCACGGACCCGCGTCCACATTCTCTCTAGTTCAGGATCGGATTCCTGGGGTACGGTTGGCGTCTCTAATAACATCATTGAGGCGAGCTGGATGGCGCTTGTCGACTCCCTCGAGTACCGCGCCTCTCGCCGCCGGGCCTAGTACGCAGAAAAATGCAGGGGGATAAAGCAGAGGGGAAAAGGCAGAGGGGAAAACTCTGTGTGTCTGCCTAGGATGGTCCTTGGCCGTTCAACCCATCTCACCCTCGGATTCCTGATGCAGGATTTCCTTCAGTCGGAGAGAGGCTGTGCGACCGATGGAGAGGGGTTCCTCCAGGCCATGAAACCGGAGCAGCGTCTGATCACGGCTGATCCATTCCGTGCTACGCAGAAGTCCGTAATGAATGATCAGAGAACGGTCGAGCTTCTGGAATTCGTCCATTTCCAGCACGGCATCCCACTCGCCGAGGCGTCGTCGATAGACAATGGGGATCGTTACATTGCTGAATTGCACCTCGGTGTAATTCACAGCCGCCCGGATCCAGATAATTGAGGCGATCGGGATATGCTCCTCCTTTCCATCTTGCCTTGAGTCGAGATGCAGAATCCCCCTGGCGAGATCCAGATCGGAAGTGGAGGCTTCTTTCTGCTCCGCGATGGATTCTGTCCAGAGGGGGTTTTTGAGCACCCGTATTCTTTCGATAGTCTTTTCTAGCCGATAGGGATCCACGGGTTTCACCAGATAATCCACGGCCCCCGCCTCGAAGGCCGTCACGGCATATTCCTGATAGGCCGTGACAAAGACAACGCGTGTGGGCTGCTTGAGGTATTTCAGAATGGAGAATCCCGCCCCCCCCCTCATCTCCACATCGAGGAAGATGACCCCGGGAGTAGTTGTCTGCAGGAATTCCTTCGCCTCGGCTAGGCTCTGCAAGGCCGCGAGAACCTTGAACTCCGGATACGAGGAGAGGAGGGTGCGCATGCGGTAATTGGCCGCAGGTTCATCATCTATCAGGAGGGTAGAGAACATGGGTTGTGACTGGATGACTTCTTACTTCTGGCCGGTTGCTAGGACCGTGCGTCCGCCTGACAGGGGAATCATCACGGTGACACAGACATCTCCTCCCTCAGTTCTCACATCAAGGCGCGCCTCCTCCCCGAGTAGCAGATTGAGTCTCTTGCGGAGATTGCGGTGGGCACTCCCGGGAGAGCGGTTGACATCCGGTGATACCCAGAGACCATTATTGGTCACCGAGATCTTCAGGTGGCTCTGATCCACTCCGGCATTCAACCTCACACGGAGTTTCCCCTCGCAGGTCATCGATCCATAGTGGATCGCATTCTCAAGCAGGGGTTGGATCATCATCGGGGGGACCCGTACCGCACGTGCAGCCACATCGCAAGTGATACTGCACTGCAGATGCTCACCGAAGCGCGATTTTTGGACCACGAGATAGTGCTGGATGATATCCAGTTCGCGGGCCAGTTGCTCCAGCGGACGCGTCTCCCTGAGGGAGAACCGGAGAAAGGAGGAGAGATTTTGCGTCACCATCTCCACATCTTCCGGGCTATCCTTGTTGGCGACGATCGCATTGAGTGAGTTGAAGAGAAAGTGGGGGTTCAGCTGTGCCTGCAGGTACTTCAGTTCATTGGCGCTGGATTCCGCCTCGGCACGGCTTGCCCGGATCAGAGTGACGGAGTAGTCTTGGATCAGCCGCAGCAGGTAATAGAGACTGATCCATATTCCGATAATAAAGAGCCGTCCCGCCATCAGTGCCTGATGTTGGATCGTTTGCTGAAGGTCCTGAAAGATTTTCAGATGCTGCGCCGCCAGAGTGAGTGCCGATTGCTCGATCACCACGATGAAGATACAGGCCAGGATGACCATCAGGACACGGGGCACACTCCCCTGACGCAGGAACAACGGATGTTGCAGACCGTAGGCCAGCAGGGATGTCCCGGTGAATCCGATCGCCACACGCATCCCCGCGATGGCAACCTCATGATCCATCGGGTGGAAGACATGAACCAGCAAAAGCACTAAGAGGCCCACAACAAGCCAGAATGTCGTCTGAAAGATCCAGAAGATCAGCGCCTGTTTATTTCGGGATGCCCATCCCGCGATCGCGCCGAACTCGTCTCCCGGCTTGATTGTGTTGATCGGGGCGAATGACTCCGGAGATGTCGCATGGGACATGCTCTCCCCTACGAGTGCGCGGTCCTCGCTGAGTGCTCCATTGGTCAACACTACGACTAGTAGCAACGACTTGGCATGCAAGACCAGTGGATATTTTTATTCGCTCCGTGCTGTTTCCAGTGGGTGAAGATTCGAAGCAGGCAAGAAGGAACCCTTCCTGGGGGATTTTTAAACCACAGAGGGATCAGCCGAGAGACCGAAGAGGACTGCAGGGGTAGTTAAAACTACTAGATGCCCTAATGAAGACTCATAGGGGGAGCTAGCACATTCAGCCTCTATTCAAGAGGGTCAGGGCACGTCTATGTTCTGGTTTTCATGAAATCAACAAACACGGCCCACGAGCAAATAAAGGGCTTCCTGATATGTTGCGTGGGTAGTAAGGGGGCCAATGGGATAGGGGATTATTCACCACCGAGGTCACCGAGGACCGAAGAGGACTGCAAGGGAAGAGAAGAGCACCCGAAGAGGCTACATTTGATGAGCAGGCATGGCAGCAGTTCCGATATGTCGAAACTTCCGTGTGATTGGGCGTGTGCTTATCTCTGCAAGCTTACTTGCACGAGTGAGCGCACAGTCAATCCTGCTCTGCGATGCAGAGCCCATGCCTTTTTTCCCCCAACTCTGGATGTCGGCCTCGGCTGTTCCCTCTGTGGTTCAACCATGCGTTTCCTTGAATCCTTTCCCAGCGTCCCTGTGCGAGAAATCGCTCCTCCACCAAATGAAAACACCGAAGAGCCAAATAAGAAGATGGGCTTAGGGGGAGATGGTAAGACTACAAGCCGCTCGCGCCACACAATCATCCGGCAGGAAACCGAAATAAACTATTCCGCGATTTCGACAGCAACCTTGCGGCCATCCCTCTCTGCTGAGGCCCTGAGAAGTTCGCGGATTGCTTGGATCGTGCTTCCTCCCTTGCCGATCAGACGACCCACATCGGTCTGACGCATGGAGAGAAAGTAAGTGGTTTTATCACCCTCCTGACGATGGTTGATCACTACCTCGTCGGGAAACTCGACGAGCTGCTGCACCACATAGCGCAGGAACTCGTCCATACCAGTATCAATTAGGCAGCAGGAGCCTCGGCAGGAGTCTCAAGGGAAGCCTTGCGAGCCTTCGTGATGAAGCTCTGGACTGTCTGAGAGGCACGTGCCCCGACGCTGAGCCAATACTCGGCGCGATCCAGATTGATCTTGTAGTTGTCACCGGCCTGCTTCGGGTCGTAGTGACCGATGAGCTCGATGAACTTGCCGTCACGAGGGCAGCGCTGGTCGGCTACCGTGATACGGTAG
>CAIXGT010000193.1 GCA_903919105.1 uncultured Spartobacteria bacterium
CCTCGGGCTGGTATTTTAAGGTCTGGCAGTCTTTCGCTGTCCTCTTGCCGGTCCAGTCGGTCGGTGTGATGGGTGACGAGCGCACCTATGACTACACGATCGCCCTGCGCGTCGTGGAGAGTCAGGACGGCATGACGGCCGACTGGGTGCGTTTGCCGTATGACTTGCTGGCTAAGATTTCGAGCCGCATCATCAACGAGGTGAAGGGTGTGAACCGCTGCGTGCTGGATGTCTCCAGCAAGCCGCCCGCCACCATCGAGTGGGAGTGATCCTTCCCACGCTTTATGAGCCACAGACGCGCGATCTATCCGGGAAGCTTCGACCCGGTCACGAATGGTCATCTCGACCTGATCACCCGCTCGCTCGGTCTCTTTGACGAGGTGATCGTCGGCGTGGCGGATAACGAGGCCAAGAACCCCCTGTTCACTACCGCTGAAAGGGTCGATCTAATCGAGAAGAGTGTTGGTTCGCACGAGGGACTCTTGGTCGAGCCGCTCAACGGATTGCTGGTCGATTTCTGCCGTCGCCGTGGGGCCTTCGTGGTCATCCGTGGGTTGAGGGCGGTCTCCGACTTCGAGTTTGAATTTCAGATGGCCCTGACGAACCGCCGCCTAGAGCCGAAGATCGAGACGATCTTCCTGACGCCCCGCGAGGATTGCATCTTCCTGAGTTCCCGGATCGTGAAGGAAGTGGCACGGCTGGGAGGAGATGTTTCTCCCTTTGTCTCCGTCTCGACCCTAGCATCCCTGAAAGAAAAATTCCCTAAAGAGTAAGGAAGCTGAAAGGGTTGTCGGAGGGTTAGAATCGTTAGAAAGGTTAAAAGGGTTAAAGCGGCAGGGGAAATCCGAAAGCCGGAGACCTTTACTCCGCTTGTAACTTTTTAACTTTTCACGATCCCTTTCATCCCTGTGAATCTTAGTTTAGAGTCATTGCATGAAAGTTCATATCCGTCAGATTCCCGAGGGAGGCACCTTGCATCTGGAGGGTGAGCAGAATTCCTCTTCATTAGGCCTTGAAGAGGCCGGTGCCGAACCGATCGGTCCCTTGGAGTATTCCCTCGATGTGGGAGTCTCCGAAGGAGGGCTCTTTGCCACCGGGAGCCTGCTCCAGAAAGTCAGGATGACCTGTGTTTCCTGCCTGGAACCTTTTGAGAGGGAGATCTTGATCGAGCCATTTGCTACCCAGATTGAACTGGACGGAAATGAATTAGTGGACTTGACCCGCGAGGTCAGGGAGGATATACATCTCCTTCTGCCTGCACATCCCCGATGTGACCAAGGTGGAGAAAAGACCTGCCCCGCCAGTTTCCCGGCGAGTGCCCGCACCGCTCCTTTGCCAATGGAGAAGGCGGCTCGTCCTGCAATCTGGGAAGCACTCGACCAACTCAAAACACCACGATCCGATGGGAGTACCTAAACGTAAAACTTCAAAGATGCGCCTTCGCACCCGCAAGGCCGCAAACCGCTGGCATGCTCCTAAACTGGGCAAGTGCACCCAGTGCGGTGCACCTCTTCATTCCCACACTGCCTGCACCGCTTGCGGCACCTACCGCGGTCGTCAGGTGCTTGATGTCGAGGTGGCATAAAGCGGATTAACGTCTCGGGTTAGCTCTCCGGCCCTCATCCATTGAGGAATCAGACAGCCCCAGTAACGATAACAGGACCAGTAGCCGCAGGATCATGAGAATTGCCCTCGATGCCATGGGGGGTGACTTCGCCCCTCAGAGTACGGTCGCAGGGGCTGCCATGGCTCTCCGGGAGTACCCGAAGATCACCACGCTCTTCCTCACCGGGGACGAGTCGGCCATCAAGACCGAGTTAGCCAAGCTCGGCTGTAGTGATCCCAGGATTGAAATCGTCCACACGACTCAGGTTGTGGAGATGAGCGACGCGGCCGTCGATTCCGTCCGTCGCAAGAAAGACTCCTCCGTCGCACGAGCCGTCGATCTCGTCAAGAAGGGTGAAGCCGACGCCATCGTCAGTGCTGGTCATACCGGTGCCGCCGTCGCGGCCACAACGATTAAGCTCCGTACTCTCGAGGGAATCGAGCGTCCCGGCATCGCCTCTTACCTTCCCACCGAGAAGAATGTCTGCGTCCTCATCGATGCCGGCGCGAATGTCGACGCCCGACCTGTCCACCTTCTCCAGTACGCGATCATGGGCTCGGTCCTTTCCGAACATGTCCTCGGTTACAGCAATCCCGAGATCGGCCTGATGTCGATCGGCGGCGAGGATGTGAAGGGTAGCGAATTCACGAAGGATGTCTTCAAGCTCCTGAAGGCCTCCTCACTGAATTTCCGAGGGAATATCGAGGGACACGACCTCTTCGAGCATCCCGTCGAGGTGATTCTCTGCGACGGCTTCACCGGCAATGTCGTCCTGAAGACCGCTGAGGCAACTGCTGGAGCCGTCTTCCGCTGGCTGAAGCACGAACTCACCAAGACTCCCTTCCGGATGTTCGGAGCATGGATTGCCAGGAATGCCTTCCGCGCCATCCGAAGAAAGACCAACTACGAGAACTACGGCGGCAGTCCCCTACTGGGAGTGAACGGTATTTGCATCATCGCTCACGGCTCCAGCACACCGCTAGCTATCAAGAACGCGATCCGCGTCGCCACCGAATTCATCGAGCAGCAGGTGAACCCCCGTATCGTCGAGGCGGTTAAGGCCTACAATTTGAAGAACGCCCATCTGGCCCAGACTGCGGCAGCCCCTGTAACACCCCTTGAAACAGCCGTTACCTTAGATAACGCAACCATGGAAGAGTCCCATGCCGTCTGATAACCCTCCCGTCCGTCCCATGCCTTCCCTTCGCAGCGCTTCCATCATCGGCACCGGCAGCTACGCGCCTGACCGCGTCATGACGAACGCCGATTTGGAGAAGCTTGTCGAGACCAGCGACGAGTGGATCCAGTCACGCACCGGCATTCGCGAACGTCGCATTGCAGGACCGGAACAACCGACCAGTGAACTTGCGGCCCGTGCGGCCCAAGCCGCGATAGAGAACGCCGGCATCAGCCCGGAGGAGATCGATCTGATCATCTGCGCGACCTGCACGCCGGATATGTTCTTTCCAAGCACCGCCTGCTTGGTCCAGACCAAGATAGGCGCTGTGAACTCCGCCTGCTTTGACATTTCCGCCGCCTGCTCCGGCTTCCTCTTCGGTGTGGAGACGGCCCGCCAGTACATCGCCTGCGGCACCTATGAGACAGTGCTGGTGATCGGAGCTGACAAACTCTCAGGCATCGTCGACTGGACCGACAGGAACACCTGCGTCCTCTTCGGGGACGGTGCCGGAGCCGCCATCCTCCGTCATCGCGAGGGATCTCGTGGCATTCTCTCCTCCCGTATGGGGAGCAATGGTAAGCTGGCCGAGATCCTCTATATTCCAGGAGGAGGCAGCGCCCACCCCGCGAAATCCCCCACCTACGCGGAGAATCCCGCCACCATGAGGATGAACGGCCGCGAGACCTA